>NZ_JACJDX010000008.1:0-293335 GCF_014163775.1 Shewanella sp. SR43-8
TATCGCCGATGGTAGTGTGGGGTCTCCCCATGCGAGAGTAGGTCATTTCCAGGCGCCTAATTTCTCTTTTACGAAAGAGAAGTCTCCTGATAGTGACATATCAGTGACTTAAAAAGATTTAGCATAGTGCGTAAGCAATTTGCTAAAGGAGCGGTAGTTCAGTTGGTTAGAATACCGGCCTGTCACGCCGGGGGTCGCGGGTTCGAGTCCCGTCCGCTCCGCCAACTTAAGATGAAAGCCTTAGCAGAAATGCTAGGGCTTTTTTCGTTGGGCGATAAAAAGATAACAACATAGAACCCCGCGACGGTTCGTTGAAGTGACAAGGTTGCGAGATTGTAGTGCATGGCCCCATCCATGGCATGTTAGCCTCTTTATGAGCAGACCGCGGCCTGTCTTTGTCGCAAAACTCACGGATTAAACCCGTCCGCTCCGGCAACGTAAGTTGAAGGCTGTTGCTGTAACCTACTTTGGCAACATAGTGCCAACCTCATTGGTATTGTCTGTTTATCTCTTTTAATTGTTTTGAGCTATTTCTGTTGATTTGTTGTAATCCATTCATCTACTTATGATTTAATTTTCTCTTATTTCGATCTATTTTCTTGCCATTCACATGTTGGACGCCTAAGTTAGTGCCAATGAAAGGGTATAGGAAATAATGATGAAGCTAGAAATGATTTGCACGGGTGAAGAAGTATTATCTGGTCAGATAGTCGATACTAATGCTGCTTGGGTTGCTAATACTATGATGGAAATAGGTATTGAGATGCAGCATAGGGTAACCGTTGGCGATCGAATGGAAGATCTCATTGCCGTATTCCAAGAACGTAGTAAGCATTCAGATGTGATTATTGTGAATGGTGGTTTAGGACCTACTAGTGACGATATGTCGGCATTAGCGATGGCTAAAGCTAAAGGCGAAGAGCTTGTCGAAAATGTGCAGTGGCGTGAGCATTTAGAAGACTGGTTTACGCGTAATAACCGGGTGATGGCGAAGAGTAACTTAAAACAAGCTTGGTTACCTGCCTCGGCTATTATGATCGATAATCCTGTCGGTACAGCTTGTGGCTTCCGTGTGAAGTTGAATAATGCATGGCTGTTTTTTACTCCTGGTGTGCCATTTGAATTAAAGCACATGATCACCGAGCAGTTTATTCCATTTATTATCGAAGAGTTTGGTGCTCAACAAAAGTCAGCTTTAGAAAAGTTACTCACAATTGGTCACGGCGAGTCATCTTTAGCGGACACCTTATCTGAGCTGAATTTACCTGAAGGTATCGAGTTAGGTTATCGTTCATCAATGCCACACATTGAAATTAAAATTTTTGCTCGTGGTGAAAAAGCTATCCGTCAACTACCCAAAGTAACAAAGCAGGTTAAAGCCTTATTAGGGTATGCAGTTGTTGCTGAGAATCGACCAACATTAGCAGCTGAAATTCATCATCGCTTATATCAGTCTGGCCTGAGTTTAAGTGTCGCAGAGTCTTGTACTGGTGGAATGATTACCAGTCAGTTAATCGACTTTGCTGGCAGTTCATCATACTTACACCATGGATTGGTGACCTATAGCAATGAATCTAAAGTGAGAGTCTTAGGTGTTAACCCACAAATATTGGACGATCATGGTGCTGTCTCTATTGCTACTGTTGAGGCGATGGCGCAAGGCGTACGCGCTATTCTTGATAGCGATTATGCATTAGCCACTAGCGGTATTGCTGGCCCAGATGGTGGATCTGATGATAAGCCCGTTGGGACAGTGGCGATAGCATTAGCAACTAAACATGGCGTATACAGTCAAATGGTGAAATTACCAAAGCGTTCACGCCAGCTTGTAAGAAGTATGAGTACCGCAATTGCTTACGATATGCTTCGTCGTGCATTGCTTGAAGAAGCTGTTATTGTCGATTACCCGTCAATTCCACGGTTTGCCAAGTAAGTTTATGTCGAGCTTGCTTACCTCTGGTTTAAGCAAGCTCGATGTAATGACTAGCCTGTAAGGTCATCAGGCAATTGATTGTTTTTTGCTTTTTGATAAAAGTAAGCAACCGTCAGTAAAATAACGCCAATCAAAATAAACGCGACGATTTTTTGAATTAATTCAAATGACGCCATATCAACAAAAATCACCTTGATACAAGCCAGAGCAAATAGCAGCGCAGCTAGCCTAACCAGGTTCGCTTGCTGAGGCCGTAGGCTTATAAACATCACCACACAGGCATGCACAACTAACAGTATTGCACTCATTGGTGCTGCAATACTCTGGTCGAATTGATAGCTCCACAGCAAGTAACTTATTACTAATAATGCATGCCAAGCCCACTTAAGCGCGACATAAGAGATAATTTTTCTGTGTGCTCTAATGCCTAATCTTGCCGTTAACAAATAACGACCTAATAACATCAGCACTCCAAGCTCTGCTAAATTAATCAGCACATTATCAATATTAAAGGTGAGCTGTGTTTCGCTGTGAAATAGGATAGGTAAAATCGCACAAGCAAAAATCATACAATATGCCAAGCTATAGCTTGGTGCCAAAGCCTGCTTAAAATGTTGACCGATACGTGTGTTTCTTTCGCCAATAACACTAAAATATCCACAGATAATTAACGCTGTAATTGCCCATGATGGATGGAACAAGTTGGTGATGGTTTGGCTTAACACGGCTATCACTAAGGCAATATAGTATGGCGCAATGTGCCATTGTAGCGTGGTAATGTGTTGCCATTTTTTGGGTAGTTGTTCATACCGTAAGCTAATAAATCCGAGAAATAGCAAGCCTAGGACCAATGCTGCAAGTCCTTGCCACTGTTCTGCTAGACACATTGCTGCGGTGATCATGGTTGCTAGGATCGTGAGTATTTGCGTCTCATAGTGAAGACTTTTGTGCTTAACAAAGTAAGCCAAACCTAGACTCATCAAACTGCTCAGCCACAATGAGATAGCAATGTAGTCAGGATAGCTACGTATGATTTTGGGCAATATTAGTAACGGTAGCACTAGGTAACAAATTAACTGAACATAGTAAGCAAAGCGGATTAACTTGGCATCAGCATAGTATTTTTTGTACCAATAATACGCCAGTAATAATCCGCCAAAGAGCTCAACACGGGCTAATTTAGCGTTGATTGCTTGGTCGGTAAAGCTAAGGCTATCAGCATCTACCATGCCAAAAATAATTAACCCTAATAACGGCAGTTGCAATAACCAGGCTAATACTTCGCTAAAGCGTAAGGTGTGTTTAGCGCTCATGTACAGCAGCAATAAGCTGATGAATGGCAATGTATTAAGCCAATATTGCTCGGTGATGAAAAAGCTCACCAGCAATAAGGTGATTGTATAAAGCACCCCAAGTAACTCTCGGATAAATCGCACTGCTAAGTGTTCTAATTTCATTAAGTCAGCTTGATGGCGGCTAAGCAGCTTTTGCGCCGCAAAAGTCATCGCGCAGGTTAGTGCCATCGATATACTCAATAATGCTTGATATCCTAATAGACCATCATTGTCATGGTTCGACAGTGTTAGCACATCAAAGACGTTAGCAAAGCTGCTGATTATGCCTAGTATAAGTATGACATAGGCTTCAGCTCTAATAGGGCTAAATAGCTGTTTACAGCCAATCCACAGTAACAGCAAACCTTCTAACAGCAGCACTAGCCCTAGCAGTTCTACGCTAAGTAAAAACAGTGCAGCAAAACCAGCAAAGCTTCCTGCAAAAGCTAAAGCTAGGGCCGCAATATCTTTATCGCGTTTAATCACCCAATATAACAAGCCACACAGTAATGCATTAAGTGCAAAAATCTCTCCAGCAAAAACGCTCCATTGCGTCAGGGTGAAAAGGATAAAGGCCATTAGTGCGATTGGAACCGCTAGCAGTCTTGGTGTTAAAGCCGATTTTATGACAAATAATAAACTGGCAATACTGTAGAGGTAGAACAACCCATTGATCATCAGTAATGCTAAGCCGGTTTGCCAATCGATAACAGGTAAAGGCAATTGAATAGCTAAGCTCAATATCTGTACGCAAGCAATGTGGAGTAATGCGGTGACTTCAATAAGTATCGGCCAAGCTAATTTGTGGCTTTGGATCATCGAGCAGATGCCGATAAGCATCAAATAGGGTAGGTATAATAAAGGTGTTTGACCGCCGTCAAGTAACATCAATGGCGCAAGTGAGCCGCCAATTAAGGCGATAATTGCCACTACTTTGGTGTCGAGTTTACTTGAAAGGCCATAACCTAATATCGTATTGAGAAATAGCAAACCAAAGCAGGCAACATCGGCAATAAGATTAAAATATGGTCCTAGGAAATACAAACACAAGTAGTTAAGAATAAGCCCAAGACCGACGAGTCCGGAACCAAAATCTTGCATCCCCGGGCGTTTTTGCCGAATAAACACTCCGCCGACAATAATGCTATTTGCGACCCCGAGTCCTAGTAAGGCTTTACCCAACTCTGAAAACCAGTTGTTGATTGAAAACTGCAGTAAATAACCAAAGCCTAGTGTCAGAGTAATGATGCCCGCCACTGTCATCAAAAATACTGGGCCTAAGCCTTTAGCTTGGTAATGCTGATAAAAGCTTTTTGCTTGTTCGGTTAACCCAGACAAAGGTGCAAGTGCAGATGCACTGAACTCACCAATAGCTTCAGCTAACTGGGTGAGCATGGCACTAAGGGCGCTTTGTCTGGCTGGTGACTTTGTGACTACCGAAGTTTGTTGTGCCGATATCGATGCTGCTGACACCGAATGACTTGTGTCTGACGGTTGGCGCTCCCAAGCGGAAGATGAGTATTGAGGCTTATCGGCAACAATATTGCTGCTCGAATCGTTTGCTCGACTCTCGTGCACAGGAATATGTAAGTTTTCTGCAGACAAGCTAAGCGGTTGTTGATTATTACTTTGCGCTTGTACTTGCTGGGCTAAAGCATCAAGTTGCTGAGTGAACCGAGCCAATTGTTGATTTACATCGGCCTGTTGTGCACCTTGCTGTGAGACTAGCTCCGCCAGTTGTGCTTTTAATTTGGCTACGTCATCCATTAACGGCATCATTCATCCCATGATTATTATGCACTCCAATATTGCCAAGTTATTGTACGTGGTTATGATTGAATAGGAAATGCTCAGTTTTTTGATATTTGAGAGGTTGAGCCTTTATCGATTATGTGGATGTACAGAGATTTGAAGCAATAAAAAAGCACCCGCAGGTGCTTTTTATTACGATGATGATAGTGCTAAAACTTAACCACCAGTTTGCCCTGTTGTACGGCAATCTCTTTGGTCATTTTCGCCATTAGCGCTTGATTACTGTCGCGAGTGTCTAAAGTATACACTGGCTGATTTTCAAGATAACTACGTAAAAAACTCATTAATTGTGGCGTAGCCTGGCTGATGTAACGCTCAATATCAGCGGGTTCAGACTCAACTTTGACTAAGTTTAACTGTCGTAGATACACGCTCTTAGTGTCAGTATCGTACCAAGGCACTGCCTCAAATGTCGTTTTTAATTTAGCATGAATGGGCAGTAATGGGTTATTAACAGTGATCATAGTTGCTGCTGTTACTGCCATAGTATTTGGCTTAGCGCCTAATACTACCTGCATGTCATTTAGCTTAAGCGACACTCCAATTAACTTATTGCCCTGCTTGACCTCAAAATGCATGTCTTTATTAAGGTATTGTTCTATTTCAGACTCAGTGATGCTGTACTGACTGGCACAGCCAGTCAGTAGTAATAACAATCCAAGTCCAAGGGTTTTAACCAAGGTTATCATCCAGTATTTCTCATTCCTGCAGCAACGCCGGCAATAGTCAGCATCAATGCTAACTGAACATGCGCCGATGGCTCTACCTCTCTACGTGTACGGGCTAATAGCTCGGTTTGTAAAAAGTTAAGTGGGTCGATATAAGGATTGCGCAGTTTAACAGATTCACGGCTCCAAGGAGTATGTGCCATTAACTCTGTTGCTTGGGTTAATGACAATACAGCATCAATACCCAGTTGCAGACGTTGACGCAACTTTTCGCCTAAATGATGCAGTTCTGGTTTGACTAAACATAGCTCGTAATACTTAGCTAAGTTAGGTTCTGCTTTGGTGTAAACCATCTCTAGCATTGAAATACGAGTTTCAAAGAAAGGCCATTGGTCTTCCATCTCGCGCAATAGTTCAAGCTCGCCGCGATCCGCAGCATCTTGTAATGCTTCACCAGCCCCCAACCAAGCCGGTAACATTAAGCGGTTTTGTGACCAAGCGAAAATCCACGGAATAGCACGGAGACTTTCAATGCCACCATCGACTTTTCGTTTCGCTGGGCGGCTGCCTAATGGCAGTTTACCGAGTTCAACTTCTGGCGTAGCGGATCTAAAGTACGCAACAAAGTCTGGTTCTTCACGAACAATACCGCGGTAATGCGCTACTGACTCTGCAGCGATGCGTTGCATACAATCACGCCATGCCTTTTTAGGCTCGGGTGGCGGCAGTAGTGTCGCTTCCATTACGGCCGAAGTGTACAGCGCTAAACTTTGCACTGCTAATTTGGGTAAGCCAAATTTAAAGCGGATCATTTCGCCTTGCTCTGTCACACGAATGCGACCATCAACTGAACCTGGTGGTTGCGATAAAATGGCTTTGTGAGCTGGTCCACCCCCACGGCCAATTGAGCCACCACGACCATGGAACAGCATCAACTTAACGTCAGCCTTTTTACAGACAGCAACGAGTTGCTCTTGAGCACGATATTGTGCCCAGGCTGCTGCCATTACACCAGCATCTTTTGCAGAGTCAGAATAACCAATCATGACTTCTTGCATGCCTTTAGTGTAACCACGATACCAATCAATGTTGAGCAGAGCTGTCATACAATCAGCTGCACTTTCAAGGTCTGCTAATGTTTCAAATAACGGTACCACTCGCATTGGGTTCGTGCAGCCAGCTTCTTTTAGCAGTAACAACACTGTGAGTACATCAGATGGCTTACTGGCCATAGAGATCACATACGACCCTAATGCATTAACGGGTTGTTGGGCGACTAAGTTGCAGGTTCTGACAACTTCTGCCACATCATCACTTGGTTGCCAATTTGCAGGGATCAGCGGGCGTTTACTGGTGAGTTCACGCAGTAAAAAGGCTTGTTTTTCATTTTCGTCCCAGTGGTTGTAATCGCCCATACCTAAATAACGGGTCAGTTCGGCGATTACGTCGCTGTGGCGTGATGCATCTTGACGGATATCGAGGCGCAGCATGTGAATACCAAAGCAGGCTAAACGACGCAAGATGTCGAGTAACAGGCCGTTGGCAATTAACTTCATGCCGCAATCGGTCAAGCTTTTATAAAGTAACTGAAGCGGTTCAAGTAAATCTGTTTTATGCCAAATAAGCTCGCGAGTATCGACGTCTGGTTTTTTACCTTCAAGGCGAGCGTTAAGGTAATCGATAGTGTTACGTAACTGACAGCGCAACTTGCGTAACACATCACGGTACGGTTCTTTACTGTTATCGGTTAACGCTGATAATTCAGCATTAGCGTGTTCCATCGACAATTCGCCGAGTAGGGTCACAATATCTTTTAGATACAGTCTGGCTGCCGCGTGACGATTACGGTCAAGCACTTCTTGAGTCACGGTAGAGGTCACAAATGGATTGCCGTCGCGGTCACCACCCATCCAGCTCGAAAAGCGCACTGGAGATACATCAATAGGTAACTGCTGGCCGGTTTTATGCTCAACTTGATCATTTAATTGACGTAAAAAGTCAGGGATCGCTTGCCACAATGAGGTTTCAATCGTGCTCAAGCCCCAGCGTGCTTCATCAACAGGTGTTGGGCGTTCGCTGCGGATTTCGTTGGTATGCCAAATTTGAGCAATCAACTGACGAAGACGCAGTGTGCTTTGTTCACGTTCGCGATCGGTAAGCTGAGAATTTTCTTGCTCGGTTAAGCAATCTACAACGGCGGCGTATTTTTGGATTAAGGTGCGACGAGATATTTCTGTTGGATGTGCCGTTAATACTAAATCAATGTCTAAGTTTTTTAAGCACTTTATGACATCTTTTTTATCTAAATCAGTGTCTAGCATTCGCCCGAGCAGTTGCTCCACAGGATCCGGAACACACACTAGCTCGTCGCAATTGCGGCTAATGGTATGGAATTGTTCTGCGATATTGGCTAAGTTTAAAAATTGGTTGAAGGCTTTCGCGAAAGGCACCAGCTCTTCGTCTGGTAACGCGGTTAATAATGCTAGCATTTGCTCACGAGAGGCTTCGTCACCCTGGCGAGATTTTTTGGCTAAAATACGAATTTGTTCTACTTTTTCTAAGAATGCATCACCTAAGTGGGTTTGCATTGTTTCGCCTAATATCTGGCCTAGATGCCCCACATTTGATCGAAGTGATGCATACATATCTGCCGTTTGCTCTGTCATACTTACTCCCGAAAAATGAACGATTTTTCCAATATCTCTTACATCACAATACCCAGCGTATCAATATCGGTCAATACACGGGCAGTGTGTTTCGTAATTTTATTTCGTAAAAATGTTACATTTATATCGTTAAAAAACCTAACTGCGCCGATTACTTGATACAAGCGTGATAAATCATTTTTTTGATCAATTCAACCGTAGGTGTGAGGTATTCTAAGCCAATAAATTCGTCTGGCTGGTGGGCTTGGTTAATACTTCCTGGGCCCAATACTAAGGTTTGGCAACCGAGTTTATTGATGTATGGTGCCTCAGTAGAATAGTTGACCACTTCAGCTTCATTACCTGATAATTGTGCCACTAATTTGGTCCACGGGTTATCTGCTTTTCCTGCAAACGATTCAGCCCCTGGATACAAAGTACTGACGCTAATACTGCCAGGATACTCTTTACTGATGTCAGATAAGTAGTTTAATACCATTAATTCCAGATCAGCTAGCTCCATACCCGGTAATGGGCGAATATCTAAATGCAAGTCGCAGCAACCACAAATGCGGTTAGCAGCGTCACCACCATGAATATGGCCAAAGTTCATCGTAGGATAAGGCACGGTAAACGCATCTTCGCGGTAATTTTCACTTAAATGCTGTTTGAGTAGCATTAGTTTGCTAATGACTTTGTGCATCACTTCAATGGCATTGAGGCCGCGTGCTGGATCAGATGAATGGCCACTGCGACCAATGACGCGGATCCCTTGGGCTAAATGCCCCTTATGCATGTAGACAGGTTTCAAGCTGGTGGGCTCACCGATAACTGCATAATCTGGCGCGATAACTGCTGAGTCAGCAAATGCCTTGGCGCCACTCATAGTGGTTTCTTCGTCAGCGCTGGCAAAAATAGTCAAAGGTCGCTTAAATTGATCGAGTGGCATGTCTTTTAATGCTTCAAGTACTAGCGCAAAAAAGCCTTTCATGTCGCAAGTACCTAAGCCGTACCAACGATTATTTTTTTCAACCATCTCAAATGGGCTTTGGCTCCAGCGGCCTTCATCAAATGGCACGGTATCGGTATGGCCTGCTAATAATAATCCGCCGCTACCTGAACCTATTCGGGCAATAAGATTTTGCTTATTACGCGAATCTTCTACTGTAGGGGTTTCACATTCAAAACCAAGCTCGCTAAACCAGTTTTGCAACAAGTTGATAACTGCATGGTTACTCATATCATGTTCAGCTTCGAGTGCACTGACTGATGGCGCTGCAATCAGCTGTGTAAAACAACTTTTTAGATTTGGGAGTGTGCTCATGGGTTATCCTAAAAATAATATGTAAAATACTTATTCACATATATTGCATAATTAATGTTGTGTGGTAGTCTAGCAAACAGCATTAACCGACACCATAAATTGAACATTAGAAATGAAAATAAATATGTGCATTCTCGCTGCTAAATCCACTATATCAATAATCATCGCTAACTTCCTGCGACGATAGTTCTAAATTAGGCGGCTCCCGTCTAAATAGGCTATGCTGACACTTTCTCTCATTATCAAAAAGAAACCAAACTTATGAAAAGCATCGCAATTATTGGCGCCAGTGGCTACACAGGTGCACAAATCACCTCGTTAATTAATGCAGACACTAATCTAAGCGTTCAAGGTTTGTATGTATCAGAAAATAGTTTAGATAAAGGTCGTAAATTAGCTGATCTATACCCGGTATATAGCCACATGGCTTATACACTATCGCCATTATCTGATGATGCTAAAAAACGAATTGTAGCCGAAGCTGATGCAGTAGTATTAGCGACTGAGCATTCAGTGAGCCTAGAGCTTGCGGCATGGTTTTACCAGCAGGGTTTGGCTGTATTCGATTTAAGTGGTGCTTATCGTTTTGCTGATGTGGCGCAGTACCCTAAATGGTATGGCTTTGAGCATACTCATCCTGATGTGTTAGCTCAGGCAGTGTATGGCTTAGCTGAGTGGAATAGCGAACAAATTAAACAAACCAGAATGATTGCGGTACCTGGTTGTTATCCTACGGCATCACTTACTGCACTAAAACCGCTTAAACCATTTTTAACTGAAATGTACCCAGTGATTAATGCGGTTAGTGGTGTCACGGGAGCGGGACGTAAAGCGCAACTGCATACTAATTTTTGTGAAGTCAGCTTAACGCCATACGGCGTGTTAGGCCACAGACATCAGCCTGAAATTGCCACACACTTGGGTCAAGAAGTGATCTTCACGCCGCATTTAGGTAACTTTAAGCGCGGCATTTTAGCGACGATAACCGTACAGCTAAAGCCGGGCACTACCGAAGCGGATGTGATCAAGGCTTACAGCGTCTACGATAACGCCCCAATCGTAACGGTTAAGCACAACCAGTTTCCTAAAGTCGATGATGTAGTCAATACAGCCAATTGTCATTTAGGTTGGAAATATGATGCTAAAAGTGGTTATTTAGTGGTCGCCAGTGCGATTGATAATTTAATGAAAGGCGCTGCCAGCCAAGGGCTTCAGTGTATTAAAATCCATTTCGATGTGTAAGCGGATTAAGGAATAATAATAATGACTACAAAATCAGTGTTAGTGCTTAAAGTCGGTGGTGCTTTACTGCAATGCGAAATGGGTATGGCGCGCTTAATGGATACCGCTGCTGAAATGATTGCCGCGGGTCAACAAGTGATATTGGTACACGGTGGTGGGTGTTTAGTTGATGAGCAACTGACTGCAAATGGTAAAGAAACTATTAAATTAGACGGTTTACGCGTTACGCCTGCCGATCAAATTGCAATCGTGGTAGGTGCACTCGCTGGCTCGTCTAATAAAATTCTACAAGCCGCAGCCGCTAAAGCTGGCATTGTCAGTATCGGCATGAGCCTAGGAGACGGCAATGTCGTTACGGCTAAAATTAAAGATGAACGTTTAGGGCTGGTGGGCGAAGTTGAGCCAAAAGATGCTACCTATTTAAACTTTATTTTAAGCCAAGGTTGGATGCCAATTTGCAGTTCTATTGCCATTTCTAGCCAAGGCGAGATGTTAAATGTGAATGCTGACCAAGCCGCAACGGCACTTGCTAAATTAGTAAATGGCACCCTAGTGCTATTGTCAGATGTATCGGGTGTATTAGACGGTAAAGGCCAATTAATTCATAGCTTAAATAAAAGCGAAATTGAACACTTAGTCGCCCAAGGGGTGATTGAAAAAGGCATGAAAGTGAAAGTGGAAGCGGCACTAGAAGTTGCTCAGTGGATGGGGAAACCTGTGCAAGTGGCTTCGTGGCGCGACGCGGAACAATTAAAAACCTTAGTCAAAGGTGGGTCCGTCGGGACTCAAATACAACCTTAATGGAGTAGTCGTATATGCAGCACCTATTGTCGATAAAAGAGTTAACTCAATCTCAGCTATTAGCCATCATTGAATTGGCTAAAAAAATTAAGCACAACCCAGCTGAGTACCGTCGTGCCTTAGATGGAAAAAGTGTGGTGATGTTATTTGAAAAGCCATCACTGCGCACCCGAGTCAGCTTTGACATTGGCATTAATAAATTAGGTGGTCACTGCTTATACTTAGACCAACAAAATGGCGCCTTAGGTCAACGTGAAACCGTGGCAGACTTTGCAACTAATATTTCATGTTGGGCTGATGCCATTGTCGCGAGAACTTACTCGCATACGACTATCGAACAGCTCGCGCTGCATGGCACAGTACCAGTGATTAATGCATTGTCTGACTTATATCATCCTTGCCAGGCTCTGGCCGATTTTTTAACCTTATCCGAGCAGTTTGATGATGTAAGCCAAGCAAAATTAGCTTATGTTGGCGATGGTAATAACGTCACCCACTCACTTATTTATGGTGCGGCGATTTTAGGTATGACCATGACAGTGATATGCCCTGAAGGTGCATTCCCTGATGCATTAGTGGTCACCGAAGCACAAGCGTTAGCGCAAAAAAATGGTGGTAAGTTAACGTTGAGTGCTGACATTAATGCTATAGAAGGTCATGATGCTGTTTATACCGATACGTGGATTTCTATGGGCGATGACACTCCGCTTGCTGACATAAAAGCCCGTTTTGCACCGTACCAAGTTAACAGTGAGCTAATGGCTCAAGCTGGTGCTAAATTCTTTATGCATTGCTTACCAGCACATCGTGGCGTAGAAGTAACCGACGAGGTAATGGATGGTCAAGGTTCGTTGATTTTACATCAAGCAGAAAATCGCATGCATGCGCAAAATGCAGTATTAGTGACCTTATTAAGTTAGGCACATTATTTAAGTTATTCAAAAGATTAAGACAATAATGCCTCTGGCGTTATTTAAATTGAACATATACGTAATCGATTCTAGGAATTAAACATGTCTAGTGCAGTGAAAAAAACCGGCGTTAAAAAAGTGGTATTGGCATATTCAGGTGGTTTAGATACTTCAGCCATTATCCCGTGGTTAAAAGAAACCTATGATAACTGCGAAATCATCGCATTCTGTGCCGATGTAGGCCAAGGCGAAGAAGAGCTCGTTGGCTTAACCGAAAAGGCATTAGCCTCTGGTGCTTCTGAGTGCCATATTGTTGATCTAAAAGAAGAGTTTGTTGCCGATTATATTTACCCAACTATCGCCACGGGCGCTATTTACGAAGGCACTTACTTATTAGGTACTTCAATGGCGCGGCCGATTATTGCTAAAGCGCAAGTTGAAGTGGCCCGTAAAGTCGGCGCCGATGCGGTATGCCACGGCTGCACAGGTAAAGGTAACGACCAAGTGCGTTTTGAAGGTTGTTTTGCCGCATTAGCCCCAGACTTAAAAGTCATCGCGCCATGGCGTGAGTGGGAAATGCGTAGCCGTGAAGACTTGTTGGCTTACCTTGCTGAGCGCGGCATTAAAACCAGCGCCTCAGCGACCAAAATTTATAGCCGTGATGCCAACGCATGGCATATTTCACATGAAGGCGGTGAGTTAGAAGATCCGTGGAACGAGCCATCAAAAGGTGTATGGACGCTAACAGTCGCGCCAGAAGATGCACCAAATGAAGCAGAATATGTGTCGTTAGCGATTAAAAATGGTCGTGTTACCCATGTCAATGACGAGGCATTATCACCATATGCAGCATTAATGACGTTAAATGATATTGCTGCTAAGCACGGTGTTGGTCGTATCGACATTACTGAAAACCGTTTAGTGGGCATGAAGTCACGTGGTTGTTATGAAACCCCTGGTGGCACAGTGATGTTTGCTGGTTTGCGTGCCATTGAAGAATTGGTATTAGATAAAACCAGCCGTACCTGGCGCGAGCAGATTGCAGCCCAAATGTCGCACCTAGTGTACGACGGTCGTTGGTTTACGCCTTTATGTAAGTCACTTATCGCAGCATCTGAATCATTAGCGGAGTCAGTTAACGGTGATGTAGTGATTAAGCTGTATAAAGGCCAAGCAACAGCAGTTAAAAAGCGTTCGCCAAACAGCTTGTATTCAGAAGCTTTCGCTACCTTTGGTGAAGATGACGTATACGATCAAAAACACGCTGAAGGCTTTATTCGTTTGTATTCTTTAGCTAGCCGTATTCGCGCACTCAATACTAAATAACCAATACGGCAACCATATAAAGGCGCTGCAAAGCGCCTTTCTTATAATGACTTTTGGGCTAATGGCAGAGTCATTACAAGAAAGAGAATATGATTTACAGCTATATTATTGAACACCCAGTTCTTAACACAGTTTTTAATACAGAGGATACCGACATGGCGTTATGGGGCGGAAGATTTCAAGGTGAAACCAGTGCACTTTTCAAGTTATTTAATGACTCACTGCCGGTTGATTATCGCTTATTTGAACAAGACGTTGTTGGATCAATCGCATGGGCTGATGCTATTGCCAGCGTAGGCATTATTACTGCTCAAGAATGTACTGATTTAAAAGCGGCCCTCAATGAATTGCTGGTGGAAGTGGGTAATGATCCCCAAGCTATCATCAGCAATGGCGCAGAAGATATTCACAGTTTTGTTGAACAAAAGCTGATTGCCAAAGTCGGTGATTTAGGTAAAAAACTCCATACAGGCCGTTCACGTAATGACCAAGTCGCTACCGATTTAAAACTGTGGTGTAAAAAAGAAGGTGCAGCGCTGCTAGCGCGTTTAGGCACATTACACGCAGAATTAATTGCCCTTGCAGAGCGTGAAGTCGATGCAGTAATGCCTGGTTATACCCATTTACAGCGCGCACAACCGGTCACTTTTGGCCACTGGGCGTTGGCCTATGTCGAAATGTTCGAGCGTGATATTAGCCGTCTGCAAGATGCATTGGGGCGTGCCGATTCATGTCCATTAGGTTCAGGCGCACTTGCTGGTACCGCGTATCCTATTGACCGTCACGCACTCGCAGCAGCATTGAACTTTGCCCGCCCGACATTAAACAGTTTAGACAGTGTGTCAGATCGCGATCACGTGGTTGAATTATGTAGCACGGCGTCTATCAGCATGATGCATTTAAGCCGGATGGCCGAAGACTTAATTTTCTTCAATTCTGGTGAAGCTAATTTTATCTCGTTAAGCGATCAAGTTACCTCTGGCTCATCATTAATGCCACAAAAGAAAAACCCAGATGCATTAGAGCTTATTCGTGGTAAAACCGGCCGTGTTTATGGCAGTTTAATGGGGATTCTCACTACCATGAAAGCCTTACCTTTGGCTTACAACAAAGACATGCAAGAAGACAAAGAAGGCTTGTTTGATGTGGTCGACAGCTGGGCTATTTGCCTAGACATGGCTGCATTAGTGTTGTCGGGCTTAACCGTTAACCGCCCGCAAGCTTTGGTCGCGGCGCAGCAAGGTTATGCTAATGCCACTGAACTAGCCGACTACCTTGTGGCTAAAGGCATGCCATTTCGAGAAGCACATCATGTCGTCGGTGAGGTGGTGGTATTTGCCATTGGTGAGCAAAAGCCGATTGAAGACTTAAGCGTGGCAGAGTTGCAACAATTTGCTAAAGTGATTAGCGATGATGTGTATCCAAACCTTACGATTGAAGCGTGTTTAGAAAAGCGTGATGTATTAGGCGGCACTGCCATTAATCAAGTACAAGCCGCCATAGCGGCTAAAAAAGCGTAACCAATCTCATAAGATGAAGTGAGCAAAATAATCTGGCGGTTTGTCTTTGGCAGACAGTCTGTAAAGCCCTATGGATACAAGTCTATAGGGCTTTTTTATGTCTAACACTGCTTATAGATAACCAGCATTCGGGATAAGAGTGCAGCTTATCTATTATGTTTTGATCTGAGTCAGCGTAAATATCAGTAAATTTTTTGCACATACTTTGATTCTTGAGCATCTCAAACAGGTGAACTAAGTTTTTATCTAATATTGGAGTAAAAGCTTAAAACATATGTGTTAGTGCTTACTGCCATTGTTAAATCCTTGTTATCGCCTATTGGTAAGATCTGCTCTCGATATCGACCACTTATCGATTGTTTTGATTCAAACACTCGGGTGTTTTTGGTGTAAAAATCTTGATTTTTAAGAGTTGCATTGTTTTATTTCTGCTCTATGTTGATGTTGGTGCTGGAGTGAAATGCATCAATTCGGTAACAAAAATATAAAAAAACACGCACACGGCGCAGGCTGATGTAGCGGAAAATATAAGGATATTGCGATGAAAAAATCTCTATTTTTATTATTAGCGGGTTTATTAACTGGTGCAGCACAAGCATCTGTGGGGGGATACCCTGTGGTGTTAGTGCACGGCTTTCAACCCGATAACTTACAAAGCAAACCGACTGGGGAGAAGGTAAGCGAAAATGGTGGCCAATATTGGGCACAGTATTGGCGTGATCGCGCAGACGAACGTATTGATTGGCCCTCGCAAGAGCGCATTGCCAATAAAATTACCAGCCAATATGTATGGCCTAAACTACAGCAATTATCGCGTTCAGGGACATGTGACAGTGGTTGTGTATTTGTCACCCATTCTACTGGTGATTTAGTGATGCGCTATATTATTGATAACCAAGCGTTATGGTTACAAAATGCCGGTTTAAAACCGCTTAATATCGTCGCCACATTTGATTTTTCTGGTGCCGGCGGTGGTGTTGAGCTGGCAGATTTAGCCGCGAATGTTGCCAGTGGCTCAGGTTTACTGGATAGCACATTAAAACTTGCAGTATCACTATGGTTAGGTGAGCTGCCGTCGTCATCCAATATTGGGGTATTGAATGACTTACGTGTAAATACTGCACGTCAATTGGCCGCGTTTCCTGACAGTCGAGTTCCACGTTTGCGTTTTGCTGGTGCAGGTTCTGACTTTCTCGGTGTCACGGGGGCATTTTTACCCGGCGAAGATGATGGTGTTGTTGCCAGTCACTCGAGTTGCGGTGCTGCATCAGTTGGCAGTTACAACAGTTGCTCACGCAGCGTGGCATTTGATGGCAAGCTCACTTCAACAAATGGCCCAAGTGGATTTATGCCTTATCACTATCCGATGTTAATGAGTAAAGGGTATAGCCATGGCGATACCATTTTAAATAGCGCTAAAGATGAAGTGACTTCTGCTAATAGTCGTGCCAATTATCTCAATGGCGATAACTTACAATTCAGCACCTATGATGAAAAACGTGGCTGGTGGATATTTAGTTCGCGTTATAGATTGGTGAGTAATTCGAATAAAACCAGTATGTCAGCACTGGTATATCAAGCAGCTAACTAAGCGTATATGAAATATAAAAAACTCGCTATAACCATTACCCTACTTGTTGTAGCGGTAGGGTATGGGATATACCGCTATACCGCAGAGCCGACACTTAAGCCGTCTCTGGCGGTTGCTGTAGCGCCGGTTGATCTTGTGTCTGTTCAGTCCAAGGTGCCCTCGATGAAGCCAAAGCAGATAACCGTAGTTGAAAAGCTGCCTGAATCGATCAGCGACAGCTTTCAGCTTATGGCTCAGGCTTATGCTAGTGACCTGACTTTGCCCGCTTATTCGATACCACTGTCAGCTAATGACAGTACCTTGCTTAACCCTAATGCTTATATCCCACAAGCGGTTTTGTTACAAGATGGCGCCAGCGCCAGTATCGTGTTACCACAATACCGCTTTAGTTTTCCAGAACCTGTGGTGGTAAAGCTTGAAGTAAAGGGATTAGTGGTTAATGGTGCAAGTGTATCGTTACGCAGCGAGCTTGCAGGTGGAACAGAGGCATTAGTGGCTAAAACCATGCTAGGGAGTGATGGAGAATGGGCGATAACTCTCGATGCCGAAGAGGATTGGGATGGCCCAATAGAGATCAGTGTAACCTTTAGTGCTAAGGGCAAAAAGCAAACGCTAAAAACCGGTATAGAATATAGTCATCCTACTGCAACCATAACTGGAGTCGGGGATATTCGTGCTGAAGGCAGTGATATGTTGATCCCGGTTAAAGTGGATGTCGAGCTAGCGGGCTATTATCGCTTACGTGCCAATTTATATACAGCAGATAAGCAGCCGATTGCCTTGCTAACTGGCTCAGACAAGCTGACACAAGGCTCAGTGGTGTTGGATCTTAAAGCCTATAAAGAAGTGTTAGCACAATATAAAGGCCCTTATGTTCTAAGCACATTTGTATTGGAGCGTCGTCCAGCTGTGCCCGGTGAATTAACTCAGTACGGCCATAGTGAGGAACCTGCCTATGAGCTAGGTGACTTTGCCGTTGAGTCGTTATCTGATGAGCCATGGCAACCCGATGAGCAAGAAATGCAGCGACTTGAGTTTTTGCAAAAAATGGCAGGAGACTAAGGTTTAGCCATTGTTACTTACATTATCTAAAAAACCGCATTAGTAAATAGTGCGGTTTTTTTTGTGTATAAGTAACGTCAAATTAGCCATGTATGCAGCATGAAATTGTGCAGGTAATCCGATTATTTTTTTAGTTTTTTCAATAGTTTCAATGTATTTTTTTTAATCAGTTCTATACTGAAATTGGCTTCACTGTCTATTCAAGCAATGGCAATGATGAGGTTAAGTGGGTATAAAAAAGCCCAGTCATTATGATAAAGACTGGGCTATTAGTGCAGATAAATTATGCTTTAGTTAACGCGCTTTTCACGTCGCTAGGCTTCATCGGGATTTTACGTAAACGCACCCCAACTGCCTGGTAGATTGCATTGGCAATCGCTGGCGCAACAGGAGTTACCGCCGGTTCACCTAATCCAGAGGGTGGCATTTTGCTCGGGATAAACTCGATTTTAACGTCTGGAGTTTGACCTAAACGCAGCGGGGTATAAGTATCGAAGTTTGAGTCTTTATACTGACCATTAAGCAGTTCAGTACCTTCATACAAGGCCATCGATAATCCCCATAATGCCGCGCCCTGACACTGCGCTTCAGCGCCATTAGGGTCAACAATAATACCAGCATCGATAGCGATATACAGTTTCTGAACATTGACAATACCGTTGCTTTTGTCGACATGAACTTGTACTGCACACGATACCCATGTTGGCATGTCACGCTCTTGGCCAAAGGTTGATGCAATTCCAAGCGCTGTATCTTTGGCTTGTGGAGTACCCCAACCAATCATCTCAGCAGCTTTCTTAAGTACTGCGGCTTGGCGAGCCGCGCCACCTTCAGCAACGGGTGTGCTACCAGCATTTCGGCCTTCGGCAATAAGCATGTCTAGGCGGAACTGCAATGGATCTTTACCCGCGTGATGTGCCGCTTCATCCATAAAGCTTTCAACAGCCCAACCTGTCCAACCTGGTCCAACTGAACGTAACCAACCTGGTCTGAAGGTCGCAATCGCAAGATCATTGGATACCGCACGTACTTTTTGAGCTCCAACAGTGTACCAATGGTCTGCGCCGGCAATCGAGAACGGATCATACGGTTCACCATTGGTGCCTTTAGGCATAAATCCTGGGGCTAATACTTGAGTTGGCCAACCTGCTGTGGCGTGATGTTCCATTGCGGTAACCGCTTTTTTGTCATCAAATGCCATTTTTAGCTGTTGAACTGATGCAGAACGTGCGCTATCAAATAACATGTCTTGTGGACGCATCATCACCATTTTAACCGGTTTACCGCCTAATGCTTTAGAGGTCAATGCCGCTGGAATGGTGTAGTCGCCGTTAAGTCTGCGGCCAAAGCCACCGCCTAACATGTAGCTACGAATAACAATGTTAGCTTCTTCTTCACCTAATGCTGTTGCTAATACGGGGAGGGTAAGTGATTGCCACTGACAACCTGAATGCACTTCCCATATACCGTCTTGGTTTTTAAATACCAAGGCGTTAAGCGGTTCCATTTGCGCATGTAATACCGTGCTGGTGATGTATTCTTCTGCAATGGTGCTTTTGGCACTGGCAAATGCTGGCTCAGTGTCAGCATTGCCCGTGTCTAAAATACTGCCTTTGGTTTGATCGCCAAGTAATTTTTGACCATGAGCAATTATGTCTGCTTCAGACACTTTGGCCGTTTTACCCGCATCCCATGTAACCTTTACCAGCTTTGAGGCTTTTTGGGCCGCATTGAAGCTGCTGGCGATAACCATTAACCATCCTGGCACACTGCCACTGGCATCATCTAGTACGATAGTTTGTTGGTAACCCTTTACTGCTTTTGCTGCAGAGTCATCAAACTTAACGACTTTAGAGCCATAACGTGTAGGAGGCAGAATAGGGTTGGCGTACACCATGCCATCAACTTTCGCATCGATACCAAATATGGTTTTACCATTGGTCTTGTTGGCGATATCAAGAGACGTTACCTGTTGACCAACAAGTTTAAGATCGGCATTAGGTTTCAGCGGCAGGGTTTTCAGTTCTTCTTCAGTAAACTGACGTGTTAAGCCCATAGTGACTAATTCACCGTAAGATAGCTCGCCTTTAGTTGAGATAATTTTACCGTTACTGGCTTTACAGTCTTTTGCAGCGATGCCCCATTTTTTAGCCGCAGCTTCAATTAACGCTGTACGACCAGCAGCACCTGCTTGACGGTATACAGGCCAACTTTGCGAAATAGACCAGCTGCCACCCGTAACCATGTAACCCCAGCGTGGATCACTGTCGACATGGATAATTTCAATATCATCCCATGAAGCTTCTAGTTCATCAGCAAGAATACGAGCAATAGCAGTACCGACATGTTGGCCCATTTCTGAGCGCATAATGTTGACTTTAATTTTGCCGGCGGTATCGATTGAGTACCATAAAGACGGTTCGTAAATGTCGCCTTCACTTGGTAATACTTTACCGTCAGGGCTAGCCGGATCCATTGCCGCCATTAAATGGCGAGGAAAACCAAAGCTGACACCAACCGCTGTCATGGCAATTAAAAAACCGCGGCGGGTTATCCCAGCCGATCCACGTTTAGGCAGTCTGCTCATCGTTGCTCTCCTTGATTGCGTTTGCTGCTTCATGAATGGCGCTACGAATACGAACGTAGGTCATACAACGACATAAGTTTCCGCCCATCACAGCGTCAATGTCTTTGTCTGAAGGCTCTGGAATGTCTTTTAGTAGTGCTGCAGCTTGCATAATTTGGCCCGACTGGCAGTAACCACACTGTGGTACTTGCAGTTTTTGCCAAGAAATTTGTAATGGATGATCGCCCTTTTCAGAAAGTCCTTCAATCGTGGTGATTTCAGCTCCTTCAACTGACGATATCGGGGTTATACACGAACGTGTCGCTCGGCCGCCAACATGGACGGTACAGGCACCACAGGTACCAATACCACAGCCAAATTTGGTGCCTGTCATATCCAGTTCATCACGAATAACCCACAGTAGAGGAGTATCACTCTCTACGTCGGCAGTCATCGGTTTGCCGTTTAAAATAAATTTTGCCATTGTCACTTCTCCAGTGAATTAGTGCTCAAATCGGGGTTGATTGCGGATCTCGCCCACTTTTTGTTGTAGTTTTGGCCAGGTGTTTTCCCCAGCTGCTTGACGCAAATAGGCTGCTATTGCGGTAATATCATCATCGTTAAGTGCATCGCGGAATCCTGGCATTACAACGCCGCTAATCCCTTGGTCGCTGCGTACGCCATCCAGTATTACGTTAATTAGGTTGCTTGGATCATTAAGATGTGTTGCTGAGCCAATAGTAATCAATGGTCGCCCTTTCACTAATTGCTCGCTGTTGTAGTGGCATGCTTGGCAAGCCGTCGCATATAAACGTGCACCTTGATCAATCCGCTGATCTGGTTGTTGATCTTGTGCCGCTATTGCTGCCTGTAAGGTGCTACTTGAGTCAGGCTCGTCGGTATTATTGGTACCGGAAATCTCAGCAAAGTATCCACTAATGGCTTCTATGTCACTGTCAGGTAGAGCTGACAGACCTTTGTGCATAACCGGCGCCATTGGGCCTGCCGCACTACCATGGTAAGGCGAGTTACCAGTAGTAAGATATTCGTAAAAGTCTTGCGCGCGCCATGGCAGAGGTGAAGTACTCGTTGATGTTAATGATGGTGCTATCCAGCCATCAATGGCAGCCCCTTGATACATTTGTGCATATTTTTCGCCGCCCAACGCATTACGTGGTGTATGACATGCACCACAGTGAGCAATACCTTCAGCTAAGTAAGCCCCACGGTTCCATTCTGCAGATTGCTGGCTGTTGATCTCAAAAGGTTGGGTGTCAGCAAACAGCAGTTTCCAACCAGCTTGAAACCAGCGGATGTTGAGTGGAAATGGAATACCGTTGTCTTTTTTGGCTTGGTTAACTGCCGGAACTGACGTCATGATGTACGCGTAAATCGCGTTTATGTCATCGTCGGTCATTTTATTAAAGTGTTCATAAGGGAACGCAGGCAATAAATGATGTCCATCGCGGCTCACACCAGTGCGCATGGCTCGAGCAAAAGCGGCTTGCGACCAGCTACCAATGCCTGTTTCGGCATCAGGAGTGATGTTACTTGAGTAAATGGTGCCAAAGTCAGTATGCATTTCATAGTTACCAGCATAGGCGGTGCCACCAGGTGGTGTATGACAAGTACTGCAATAGCCTGCTGCGGCTAAGACTTTACCTTGTTCTATAACGTGTGGAGAGTAATCTGTTTGAGTAGGTTCGACGGGATCAATTGCTGGGTGCCAAGCATATATACTGAATATACCTAATCCAACAATAGCTGCGCCACATACGCCGTAAACGATGCGCTTTAGCATATAACATTGCCTTATTTTAAATAAAAAATGATATTAGAGAAGGGAATATCTCATTTAACATTCCCTGTTCGACTTTGTATTATTATTGTGATTGGTCAAATATTAATCCTAAGCAAGGGATAGCCCTTTGTCCAGCATTGATAATGACGGATCTTGTATTGCATTAGAATAAAATAATACAGCACTGTGCTGATAAGTAACATTGAGTACGGTAAAAAAAATATTATAGTTAATTTTATGTTAGTTAACCGTTTTTTAGGTTTACTCTATGTTGCGTTAATCATAGCGTTCTATGACAAATGTGACAGGTACAACAAGATTGATGAGCGAGTGGACGTGCGGTCTTAACCCCCCCTATTTTCTGACTGACTCCTTTATATATTATGCAGCCTTCATTTGCCTATGACTGACTTGTTCCATGGTTATATAAGGTAGTAACCATGTGATTACCTCTAAGGTGGCTTGTTTCAAGGCGGTAATTCTCTTAGTAACTCTGCCTTTCACCTGGATATACCATTGTGGCAATGATATCGCTAAGTGGATAAAGCGCTTTTAGATTGCCGATCCAGAGTTATTGTTAAGCCTGATTGACATTCTACTTGTAATAACCGAGTACATTTAGGATAATTAATGCAAATCATTATCATTTGCGTTAATCGGCTTGGGATTGTATCAAATGGAACTTGTCAGTGTATCTTCTTTATGGCTTGGTTGTTTGTTTGCCTATTTGGCATCTGACAAACAGCAGCTCATTAGTTTGCCTTTCCCTAAATTATTAGCTTGGAGCTTGTGCTGTTTAGCGGTGTTATTTTCTGTGTGGGGATTTAGTCATACATACAGTGTATTAGTTGCCAGTTTAGTGGTGCTGATTTGCATGATGACCATGTGGATATTGCTGGTGCTGGTGGCCTCGCACTATAAAGGTCGAAGCATCTGGGTCAGTTCGCTAGGCTTTGCATTGTTTGTCAGTATCCTCCTTATTGGGGTTAAATAACCATGTGGCCTAAATCTGTTGCTGCATTTTTATGGGGATTAGTACTGGCCATCAGTTTAATGCTCATCGTCTTTCGGATATTGCCGGCTGCTGTTGATGTAAAACTATTTGTGGGGCTAATGCTGGGTTTTTGTGTGTGGGTTGGGGTGATGACATTTTGTTATAGCCGCAATAGCGCAAAGGCGGCCAGTGTCGTATGTGTAAAATGGCTTATGGCCAGTAGCCTTATCAATGCGTTGTTATTTTTTTCTCAAACTTAAGTCATGAATACCTCAATGAAGTCTGATTATCCCGTTAAGCACAAGGTCATTAAAAATCTTATCGAAGCCCATAGCTGGCTTGGACTAATTATTTCACCGTTATTATTTTTGGTTTTTTGGGCTGGAGCCGTAACCTTATTTCACGATGAGATTACTCAATGGGCCGTCACCCCGCATCATCCAATTGATCCTACTCAAGTTGATATTCCTTTAGCAAAACTTGTCGAGCAAAAAAGGGCTGAATACCCAATGGATCAAACTGGCCGTTTTCGGATTAATATGCCGACCCAGCTAGTACCTTATTATATTTTTTACTTTGACAAAGTGAGAGACGATCCACAATCAGCATCTCAGTCAATGGCGATACTGGTTGATCCTAAAAGCGGTGAAACTGTGGCTGATAAGGATGACTTTTATTTATCACAATTTATTTACCGCCTGCATTACAACCTTGATCTGCCTGGCGGCAGTTATTTAATTGGTGTGGTGACGCTGATTTTTCTATTTGCGTTAGTCTCGGGTATTTTTATCCATGCGCGTAAATTACTGAAACATTTCTTTTTGTATCGTGTCGATAAACAACGCCGGGATAAATTACTTGATCTTCATACTGTTGTTGGGGTGATGACACTACCTTTTACTTTGATGTATGCGTTGAGTGGCTTGATCCTTAACTTGGCCATAGTGTTTCAGCTGGCTTTTGTGGTGTTTATTTATCAGGGCGATCGACAAGCTTTGTTTAATGATGCCGGTTTTAACCGTAGCAGCGAACCTCGCAGTGAAATGCCACTGGATATGAGCAATGCGTTTACCTTAATTGAACACACTACACAGCAAGCGAATTTTGAATTACGGAATATTATTTTCCACCATTACGGCGCCGATAATGCTCTGGTACAAGTACGTGGAACCGACACGGTTAATTTTGCCCAACGAGATGAAGTGACCTATCGGGTTCAGGACGGCACTGTGATGGATAAGGTTAATGCCGATAATTACAATGTGTTCCGTCAAGGTAGAGATGTATTAGTGACATTGCATTTTAGTAACTTTGCAGGCTTAGATATCCGTATTTTGTACTTTATTTTGGCGCTAGCTATCAGTGCCATGATTGTGACAGGCAATATGCTATGGATTAATAAACGCAGTGCTCAGCGCCAGTCTTCTCCGCGCAGTATTGCTATCGTAACTGCCATGACGATTGGCGGCTGTGGTGGCATTATTGTGGCGACAGCAGTTGGTTTTTTGTGTGAACGACTATTACCCACAGCCTTAATAGGGCGAGGGGAATGGCTGGTGGGTTGTTTTGTAACGTCACTGTTGGCCGTCATGTTGTACAGTCTAAAAGTGAGTGATATTAAGCGTCATATCAGTCAGTTGCTGTTACTCACCAGTGGCATATTAGTCATCACTGTTGTGTCAGATTGGTTGTTGTTTTCTGAGCAAATATTAGCATTATGGCAAGGTGGTTATCATGGCGTCATCGGCATCCAAGTCGGCATGATACTGATAACAGCAGTGTGTTTATGGACCGCTAGTCAGTTAAGAGTATCACCTTGTTCGCTGCCAACAATGGCTAAAAATATCACAGCTGCCAATGGATAATGGATTGATATAAATTGATTAAACCTGTGAACAACACTATCACAGGCTTAATCATTAACTAGGCTGATCTAGGGCAAATCAAAAATCAGTGCTGTTGACTGAGTGTCCGCTGGATTAACCAAGGTCACTGTGGTGATGTCGGTGAGTTTAGCACCGTCTCCTGCACTCAGATTTTGCTCATCAATACTTAGCTGTCCAGCCACCTGATGCACGTATACTTTGCGTCCAACAGTAACCTGATAGGTTATTTCGGAGTTAGGTGCCAGAATCAGTTGTGACAATGTCGCATTTTGCTTGATTTGCAAGGTACCTTTGTCACCCGTTGGCGTAGCTATCGTCGTTAGTCCTACTGCTTGACCAAAGTTTTTTTGTTGGTATCCAGGCGTGTTACCTAAGGTATTTGGCTGGATCCAAATTTGCAAAAACTTCAGTGATTCAGTTTTTGATGCATTGTATTCACTGTGACTAATACCGCTACCCGCTGACATCAATTGAAATTCCCCAGCGGGTAATACTTCAACATTGCCTTCGCTGTCTTTATGGGCGATAGAGCCTTCAAGTACGTAGCTGATAATTTCCATGTCACGGTGACCATGAGTAGCAAATCCTGCACCTGGAGTGACGCTGTCATCATTGATGACGCGTAGCGCTGAAAAGCCCATGTGCTCTGGATCGTAATAACTACCAAATGAAAAGCTGTGCTTACTGTCTAACCAGCCAAAATTAGCTTTACCGCGTTCACTTGCAAGTCGTAATGTAATCATAATGTGCTCCTAAAGCGTGATCTAAATACAGAATATAAGCTCGGCTTACTTAGCTAATTTCGCGGCAATGACGTTATCTATCCCAACTCTGCCTGAACCCGATATTGCCAGTGACACTGTGATAGCCAACAGTGCTAACGCAAATTCATAACCGTTATTTGCCATAAATAAACCGTTACTGATGTGTACGCTAGCAATGGCGATGACCATAGTGAACGCTAACACCACCGCAGCTGGACGAGTCAGTAAGCCTAATAGAATGAACAAGCCACCGAAAAGCTCTGCACTGCCAGCCATAAACGCCATTAATACGCCTGGTTCCATGCCAATCGATGCCATCCATTGTCCTGTGCCTTCTAAACCATAACCGCCAAACCAACCAAACAATTTTTGTGCACCGTGAGCCATAAAAATAATCCCAACTGGTACACGTAATGCCAAGGTACTGAAACCAGCGGTAGAGCGAGTGATATTTTTGATTAGTGCTTTCATGATAGTTATCCTCAATAAATTTAAACATAATATAAATACTGCTGTGAGTAGGTCTCACTGATTGATAATGAGTATATTGAGACTTGATTGAATAAAAAATCGGAATAAACTGAGCTCATAGTTCAAAATAATTGAATATGGAGTTAGCCATGCACCATGCCATTACGATTGATGCATTACGGGCGCTAGACGCCATAGAGCGTAAAGGCAGTTTTGCTGCTGCGGCCGCGTCACTGTATCGGGTTCCGTCAGCATTGACCTATACCATCAAAAAACTTGAAGATGATATGGGCACGGCATTATTTGACCGAACAAAACAAAAAGCCCAGCTGACGCCCGCAGGCAAAATTGTGCTGGAACAAGGACGGCAAATCTTACTCGCCACCAATCGGTTGATTGATTCAGTGCAGCAGTTAGAGTCAGGTTGGGAAACCGAAATTCGGCTGTCGCGCGATACTGTCATTCCTCAAGCGCCACTGTTTCAGTTGATTGAGCAATTTAACCAATTAGATCATTCAGTCGACATTAGTATCGATGTCGAAGCCGTCGGCGGAGGCTGGGATGCATTACACAGTCGCCGTGCCGATATTGTCATTGGCGCATCTGGGGAGTTGCCTCGAGGCGTATTTCAAACCCATAAAATCGGTGAAATTGAATTTGTATTTGCAGTAGCACCGCATCATCCATTGGCGTTTGTTGATGGCGTGTTAGAAGCTGACAAGCTCACTGAATACGCTTCAGTGGTGGTTGCTGATACCGCACAATTTTTGCCGACACGCAGCAGTGGCCTGTTTAAAAGTAAGCAGGTGATTAAAGTGAACACCATGGAAACCAAGATAGCTGCCCAATTGCAAGGGCTCGGGATTGGCTTTTTACCTAAGCATATGGTGCAATGCTACTTTGACAGTGGTGAATTAATTGAAAAAAAATGTTCAATTCCAAGGCCAAATCAGAGTTTGTATCTTGCCTGGCATAAAGATCATCAAGGTCGCGCTTTTGACTGGTTTGTGGAGCATTTACCTAACGCTGACTGGGGTTTGTAGCATCTGATGAGAACACAGTAACGACCAATGCGAGGTCGCAGATACGAGCTCACATTGGCGTTAATCAATCTAATCAGCATAATTGTGATATTGAATATCGACGTTGATGTCGTTGCTAAACAACTCGCTTAACTATTCCTAATTCCTATTCCTTTAACTATTCGCTTGAACACTCATTTGAACATTCTTGCTAACGTTAGTTTTCTTGTCCAGAAAGCCACTGAAACGTGTTAATCCTAGCGCTATAACCACAATCACAGCACCAACCCAAGGGGTATGCATTAGTCCTGCCTTAGCAACAATTAGCCCACCTCCCCAAGATCCAAGAGCAATTCCGACATTAAAAGCGGCAATATTTAATCCTGAAGCCACATCAACAGCATCGGGGGTGTACTTCTGCGCAAGTGACACCACGTAAACTTGTAGCCCGGGTACATTACCAAATGCAAAAGTGCCCCAGATTAAAATAGTGATCACAGCAGCAATAGGGTTAACCGCAGTAAAGTTAAATACCACTAATATGGTCGCAAGACCGCTGAAAATAATGCTTAACGCTTTAATTGGGCCCATTTTATCGGCCATTTTTCCGCCCCAAATATTACCAATGGCAACCGATATCCCGTATACCAACATGATTAGGCCAATAGATTGAGCTTCAAAACCAGACACTTGCTCTAAAATGGGGGCTAAAAAAGTAAAGGCCGTGAATGTGCCGCCATAACCTAGCGCAGTAATGGCATAGACCAGTAATAACCTTGGTTGAGTCAGTACTTTTAATTGCGATGATAATTTTGCCGCTGGTGGCTGGCTTAAATTACTCGGTACCAGCAAGCTACTGCCAATCAAGGCCACAAACCCAAGGATTGCGACAGTTAAGAAAGTAGCTTGCCAGCCAAAGGTTTGGCCAATGTAAGTGCCCAAAGGAACTCCTGTCACCAAGGCGACGGTTAATCCGGTAAACATAATGGCAATTGCACTGGCGGCTTTCTCTTTTGGCACTAACCCTGTGGCAATAGTTGAGCCAATAGAGAAAAACACTCCGTGGGCTAGCCCTGTGATAATACGTGCGGCGATTAAGGTTTCGTAACCGGGCGCTTGCCAAGCTAGTAGGTTACCAGCCACAAACAGTACCATTACTGACAGCAATACATGTTTGCGATTCCATTTTCCTGTTAATGCCGTTAGTACCGGTGCACCTATCGCAACACCAAGAGCATATAGGCTAACGAGTAACCCGGCGGAGGGTAAAGACACGTTAAGGTCTTGCGCCATCGTGGGTAGCAATCCCACAATGACAAATTCTGTTGTTCCTATGGCAAAGGCGCTAAGCGTCAGTGCAAGTAAAGCTAACGGCATGGTGTAGTCCTCTTTGAGTCATCAGTTAAATTGCTTGTCTGTTAATAGCGGCTATTATTGATTAGATTTTTGTTGCCAAAAACAGTATCTTTAGCAAATGACTTTTGTAATAAATAACAGTAATTGATACTAATAACCTCCAATCGGGATAACCCTTGAGGTTCATGAATGGGGTAGCCATGTTGACGCGATCTGATGACTTAGATATTTTATTAACTGTGGTCGACAGTGGCGGGTTTTCTGCTGCGGCAGACTCACTCAATATTCAAGTTGCGCGGGTGTCTCGTGCAGTGAGTAAAATTGAGCAACAACTTGGGGTGACCATATTAAATCGCACCACGCGGCGGATTGAATTAACCGATGAAGGGCGGCAATTTGTTGAGTCTGTTCGTTGCGGTTTATTGCAGTTGCAGCAAGCTGAGGATGATTTGGTTCGCCGTGGTGAACTACCGCAAGGGCGTTTGCGCGTCGATGCTGCCAGCCCATTTGTGTTCCATCAGTTAGTGCCGTTAGTACAAAATTTTCGCGCAACCTATCCAGATATCGAACTTGTGCTGACCTCTAATGAAGGTTATGTCGATTTATTAGAAAAACGCACCGATGTGGCAATTCGTATTGGAAAATTAGCAGATTCAAGCTTGTACGCGCGGCCATTAGGTCACAGCGCGTTACATATCGTTGCCTCGGCAGACTATTTAGCACGTCGTGGAGTACCGCAAAAGGTAGCCGATTTAGCCAATCATGATTTGCTTGGTTTTACCGAACCTAAAGTGCTGAATCAATGGCCACTAAAGGGCTGCGATGCGATTACTCCAACGATCAGCACCAGCAATGGCGAAACCCTGCGCCAACTGGTATTAGCGGGTAATGGTATCGCATGTTTATCGGGATTTATGATCAAAAATGACCTCGTCGCAGGGCGATTAGTGCCAATGCTCATGAATGAAAAAATCATCGCAACAGAACGTGAACAAATTAATGCTGTGTATTATAAGTCGTCAATAGTGGCTAGGCGGATCTCGGCATTTATTGAGTTTATTCAGCCAAGGTTAACCTTGTAAATTAACATCCCTTTATACAAGATGCTTAGTTAACTGAGAGGTGATATTGTGGTGTTTGTGAATTTATTTTTATCGTAACCGATGACATCATGATAAAACATTTAATGGACTACCTTCGTTTAGTGCTGTTTGTTTGTGGCGTATTGATTGGCATTCAAGTTCCCGGCTTTGTTGACCAATACGGCCAACGCCTAGAAGCGCATCAGTTAGAGGCAAAGCAGAGTTTGGGTGAGTTTCAGCATGACGCCAACCGTTTTTTTGGTGGTGATATCAATAAACTGATCCGTCATTATCGACAAAATAACGACCCAGTGTTCAGTGCTGGTGGTGAGAGTATTGAGTCTATCTACCAGCGTTATGTACAACTAACTGATGCATTAACTCGTTTTCGTCAACATAGTTATAGTCCTTACCAGCAAGTGTTTCTCGCACCGCAAACAGACATTCAGGCTGAAGTATGGCAAAACTATTCGCATGTTATTTTGTTAAAGCCAGAAGCCATTGCGGTAGGTATGTTGTTAGGACTATTGATCTCGATTCTATGTGAATCAGTATTATCTATTCTATATTTGGGCTGCCGTAAAGTATTGGCGCCAAGATAACCCTTCTTATTTAACTGTTAAGGAAATATTATGATCGCTAAAGGACAATCTCTACCAAAAGCTACCCTAAGCCAACTGACTAAAGACGGTATGGTTAACCATGATGTAACTGAATTATTTGCCGGTAAAAAAGTGGTCTTATTTGCCGTGCCGGGTGCATTTACCCCAACGTGTTCAGAAGCGCATTTGCCTGGTTTTGTTGTATTAGCTGACGAGTTCAAAGCTAAAGGTGTTGATCTTATTGCTTGTGTTGCTGTAAATGATGCATTCGTTATGAAAGCGTGGGGCGAAGCGCAAAATGCATCTGAATTGATGATGCTTGCAGATGGTGATGCCAGCTTTACTAAAGCATTAGGCTTAGAAATGGATACCGCAGGTTTTGGTGGCATTCGTTCACAACGTTATGCAATGGTCATTGACAATGGCGTGGTGACTTTACTGAACGTTGAAGAAGGTAAGTCATTTGAAGTCAGCACTGCAGAAGCGGTAATGGCTGCACTATAATCTGTTAATAACAGCTTGATGATATGACAAAAGGGTGCCTAATGTGGCACCCTTTTTACATTTGAAAAGCCTGTTAGAGGTTTAAACCTTACTCGCACCAATCCCCAAGTTTTGTTCGATATTATCAACACTGTTGCTCACTTCTAATGCAATGGTCTCACTTTGTTCAAAGGCATGCTTTGCCCGCTGGAGTAAATTGTCCATGGCTGCTACAAACTCATCAAGATGATGCACTTGTTGGTTAGCGTGTTCACTGCCTTGGCTGGCAATCTTTGCCATAGTACTGGCTTGTTGCTGTACTTGCTTAGCCACTGTTAACAAGCTTTGCGCGCGTATTTTTTGTTGTTCAGATGCTTGGCTAATGTCATTAACGCTGCTACTGAGCGCAGCATTAGAGGCCGTTAATTGGGTCAATATCGCCATAATATCTTTAAGCGATAACTGGGTTCGATGAGATAAGTTACGCACCTCATCTGCTACGACCGCAAATCCACGGCCTTGTTCGCCCGCTCTTGCGGCTTCAATAGCAGCATTGAGTGCCAACAAGTTAGTTTGATCGGCAATATTACCAATCACATCAACAATTTTAGCGGCATCAGTGACAGAGGTACTTAACTGGGTTAGTGAACGGTTACATTGGTTGACTGTAGTCAGGGTATTTTCGGTTGCCGTCAACACACCTTGCGCCTCTTGCTGGCTGGCTAGCATGTCATTCATGGTCTGTTGGGCGCTGTCCGTTAACTCGCTAGACGACCGGTTTACTAATTCGGCTAGCGCAATTAAATCAGCGGTTTGCCCTTGTGCTTGCTGCACCACGGTTTGCGTTTGCTGGGTGCTATTTGATAATGAGCCTATTCTGGCAACTAATTCGCTTAATGAGTGCGACACTTGGGTCATATTGTGTTTTTGCTGCTCATCCTCTTGCTCAAATCGTTGCAGTAGTCGATTAAAATGCGCCGCAATTTGGCCTGTCTCACATTGGCTTGTTACGGGTAGCGGTTCACGTTGGTTGGACTCACTTAACATAGAAAAAGCACGATTTAAGCGTTTTAACGGCGCCACAACTCTGCGCTGTTGTAAGATTAAATAAATCACCGAAAACAGTGCCAGCAAGGTCACCATGCTATACAGTAACCATTGTAAGTTGCGCTTTAATTGTTGGTCAGTTGCTGTCTGTATATCGGCCAGAGACACTAATTGCTGCTCGACTTGGCTAGTCGCATTCATTAGCGCCTTTTGTACCGCTTGAATATCGGTTTGCATTTGCTTGGTATTGGCAACCTCTTTACTGTAGCGCTGGGTTAAGCTGAGTAATTCTGAGCGAGGCGTTTCGCCAATTTCAACTCGCTCGGGCTCATCATCACCTAAGGCAAACTCATCGACTTCTTCAGTGCGGTAAATGCCTAATAATGGCAGTTTTTGCAAATCATCATGCCAAGTATTAAGCGCACTTATAGAGAAGTTAACACTGTTGATTACGCCCGTATCTTGGTCTATTAGTAAGGTTTGGGTTAGCTGTGATAATTGATAAACCAAGCTGGGTAATTCCAGCGTAAGCGCTAAATATTGCTGAGCATCGTTGTTGTCTTGTGGGGCCGATTGAGCATAGCGGGTTAGGCTGCGAGCGTAGTTGAGCATTTCTGATTCAGCAAATGCTAACAATTGACGTGGATTACCTGCTAGTTTGCCAGCAGCACGATATTTAGTGTCTAAGTCGCTGATCAGCTGGGTCATTAACTCAGTTAACGAGGTGCTATCTAGCTGCGGATGTGCCTGATGTAATTGGTTAATGCTGTTGGTGATACCTATAATATCGGTACGCGCTTGCTCGAGGTAGTTGCTTTGCCCAGTTTGTAGGTAGTTACTTATATTATTGCGTACATCGAACTGAAAGGTGTGTTGGATTTGCTGTAAATTTTGATTGAGCTGTTCGCTCACTTGTCGTTGCTGGTTACTCCATAGCACTGTTGCCGCTAATAAGGCTGCAAGTATTAATAATAATGCCGATGCACCGAGGGATAAAGTTGATATTTTCATGCTATCCAAACTTAACAGAAAGACCATTATGTGTATTTTATGGCACTAATGTTACAGTTTGTGTTGCGCAGTGAAGGTTGTTTAAGATAGGTCGAAAATAGGTCATAACATCAGTTTAGTGATATTAGTTTTTATCGATTATCGGCAGTGATACGAGTGCTTTCAGGCCGCCTAGGGGGCGATTAGACAATTGAATATTGCCATGATGACGGTCAACAATGCGCTTAATAATGGCTAAACCTAGGCCTGAGCCCACACTGCCACGAGCTGAGTCGCCTTGGGTAAAGGGTTGAAACAGTGACTCGACTTTGGTTTCATCAATGCCGGGGCCATTATCTTCAACACTAAAACATACTGTATTACCTTGATGATAAGAGCTTATTTTTATCCAGCCATTGCCATAACGGAAAGCATTTTCAACCAAATTACTCAGCACCCGTTTGATTGCTACACTATTAATGGCGATGTCAGGACAATCGGCTAATGATAATTCGAGGGTTTCTTCACGATGTGACTCTTGTTGGCTAATTTCTTGGATTAAGCGGTTGATTTGGTCAGGCTCACGAACGCCTTCTTGGTCGTTACGAATGTATGCAATAAATTGGTTAATAATCGCATCCATGTCTTCAATATCGGTGACTATGCCTTCTTTTAGATACTGATCATCTTCTACCATCATTTCAGATGCTAAGCGAATGCGGGTTAACGGAGTGCGTAAATCGTGAGAAATTCCAGCCATCAGTAAGGCACGGTCTTGCTCAAGTTGCTTCATGCTGTTGGCCATTTGGTTAAATGCATGAGTTACTTCAACAATCTCGGTAGAGCCGCTTAATGGTAACGTTGGCGGAAAATCACCTTTAGATACCGCGACGGCAGCTTTTTGCAGTCGTTTTAACGGTCTGTTTTGTCGCCGTGCAAACAACCAGCCTCCGGCGACACTGAGCCCACCAATAACTAATAAATACAGCGTTAATGGCGATAAATCTGACTCGTTAATACTGCTCAGCGGCACTTTAATCCATAACGTCGGTGCTTGTGGTGGCTTAATCCACACATTGAGTTTTTCACCTTGCGAAAAACGCACTTCAGCTTCACCGCCCAGATATACCGACATTTGCTCAGATAAAAAGCTGTAATAAGTGGCTTGGTTCAGTCCCGCTTCTTGAGCTTGTTTAAGATTATAAACCGTCATGCCATCGTCACGTACTTTGGCATTTAAGGCATCAACCATGGTGAGATGTTCACGGCCAACATCAACACCATCGACAAATAAAATATTGATTTGGCGGGCGATCAGTTGGTTAATTTGTTCATAACTGGGTTTGATAAAGTAAACGGCGACAGACCAATAAGACACCAATTGATTGATCAGCAGTAAACTGCCAATCAACAATACGGTCTGGCTAAAAGCGCTGCGGGGTAAAAAGCGTTGCCACCATTTTAACTTAAGTTCCATGACTTATTTACGTGTGGTGCCGTCGGGGACAAATACATAACCTAAGCCCCAAACCGTTTGGATATAGCGTGGGTTAGCAGCATCTTTCTCAATTAAACGGCGTAGGCGTGAAACCTGCACATCAATAGAACGCTCAAGTGCCGAATAATCACGCCCTCGAGCAAGGTTCATCAGCTTGTCACGCGATAATGGCTCTCTAGGGTGGTTAACCAGTACTTTAAGTACTGCAAATTCACCGCTGGTTAGGGCAATGCTTTCATCACCATGAAACATTTCACGGGTGGCAAGATTTAGTGAAAACTCACCAAATTCAATCATTTCTTCTTGTTGAGCTGGTGCTCCAGGGACTTCGATTATTTGACGACGCATTACCGCTTTAATGCGCGCTAACAATTCACGCGGGTTAAAGGGTTTTGGTAAGTAGTCATCTGCGCCCAGTTCTAGGCCAATAATTCGGTCTACTTCATCGCCTTTGGCGGTTAACATCACAATCGGAATCGGGTTTTCTTGTTGGCGCAAGCGGCGACAAATCGATAAACCATCTTCACCGGGTAGCATCAGATCAAGTACTAAAAGGTGAAAGTTTTCGCGCTCAAGTAATCTATCCATTTGTTCTGCATTCGCAGCACTACGAACTTGGAAGCCTTGCTCTATCAAGTAACGTTCTAATAATGAACGTAATCTCATGTCGTCATCGACAACGAGAATCTTCGAGGTTTCTTGGCCCATGACATATCCTTTAAACACTAAATTGATACCAGCAATGACTCAGTATGAAGTGTAATCGCTTAAATTTGAATAGCTGATTGTGGCAGAAATTGTAACTAAATAGCTGTAAATGTTTGTTTATCGCATAAATAGTACTGGATAGTTACATAAGTTGTCTTTCATTAAACTATTTAGGGTTAATGAGGTGATGGATAACGACTTATCATTATCCTTGTAATAACCGGCTAATACTGTGGCGTAAGATGCGTTTAGCGGCCAAAAATGTAATCGCAATAATCAGTAAAGTGCAAAACACAATCCCATATAGCCATAACATAGGTTGCCACATTGATACCCCTAATAGGCTTATGCTGTAGTCATCTATTGTGAGCATCAGTAAGCCTGCGCACAGAGCTGCAATTTCATATTCGGTTTGAGCTAACGTCGATATCGTTGATTAATCGCGATGTCATCAGGATTGGCCTCCATCATAAAAGATAACGTCAATTGCTGTTTACTTGGCTGATAAACAATGCTCGAAATGGCGCTTAATAAGCTTGATGTTTGTTGTGGATGGCTATTAAACATGGGCTCAATGATCAGCTGCTTTTGTTGCAGTACAAATCGCCCCCATTGTAGATGGGTGAAGTGCTCATTAGCTTGTGGGTCTTGGTGGAGGTTAATCTTCACCATGGCGTAATAGCCATTATCGAACAGCACCAAGCTACTCAGTGCCGGGGTCGACAACTGATGCCAGACACCATAGACAGATTGGCTTGGAGTGATGTCATAGTGATGTTGTTCATCGGCAACGCTGTCACCATTAGTGTCGATACTAAAGACTAACTGGGCTGACTCGACAGTAATTGCTATGTGCAATTTAGGATGAGCTATTTGGTAGGCAACTAGACCCTGTTGTTGATTACTACTGTAGCTTGGGAAAAAGTGAACATCTGCTTGTTGGATATCTATTCGCCCCCATTCTGCAACGCTGTTTTGTGGCTCAATTAAGTTTAATTGTATGTATAAGTAACTCTGGTCATGAGTTAACTGTAACAGCGTGATTTGTTCTGGGCTATCAATGATCCAATTACCAAAAATAGTCGCTGTAGGCGGCGATTGTGGGGCTGCATACAGTGAGTTGACCGTGATCAAAGCGCACACTAGCAACAACAATCGCGGAACGATATTTTTGACGCGATTAAGTGCAAGCGCTGGATGCTGACTTGGGCGTGACATGATAAACATAAGATCCCTTTATGTTTGCCTTTACAGTTCGGTGTGATTCTTATTGAACCGTGAGAGGTCTAGCTAGTGTATTTTAACTCCAAATCTTAGCGAGCACTAAGCTTAGACCTTAGTGTTAAATCCTAATTGATGGCTTAATTTTTAGAGTTTAAGCCTAGTAAAATATTCTGATTAATCAAATAAAAAAGCCCATTGCATTATGCAATGGGCTTAAGAATGGTTAATTTTTGCTGAGGGACTTAAGGCGCTAATGTTAGCAGTGCAGGTTGGGCTATAACTTGAAAGTCCAATGCCATGGTCACGCTTAATGCGGTAATGGTAATAATGGAAAATCCAAATACTTGCCTAGCCCAAGACTGTAAGTTGATGTCGCGACGATAACCTTTTAACGCCATGGCTAACCACCATAAACTGGTGGCAAAGGTTACGGCCATAAAGGCAATACCTGTATAACCCGCCAGCGGTAATAGTGCGCTAACCAATGCAAACACGGCAATGTAGAGCACTATATGCAGTTTTGCTTTGGCCATACCTTCAGCAACAGGTAACACCGGAATGTTGGCTGCGGCATAGTCATCAAAGCGAAATATTGCAATTGCATACGAGTGCGGCATTTGCCATAAACTGAACATCAGTAGCAAAATGATTGCACCTGTGTCCATTTGTCCACTGACCGCACAATAGCCTACAACTGGTGGCACAGCACCTGAGAAACTACCCACTAAGGTGCCGTAAACCGAGTTGCGCTTCATGTATAGACTGTACACGCCGACATAAACCACATAACCGATAGCGGCAAATAATACCGCTAAATTGTTAGTGAATATCACTAGCATGGTAAAGCCAATAATCCCCAGACCAATGCCAAAGCTCAATACAGCTTGTACCGATATTTCACCGGTAACGGTAACTCGGTTACGAGTACGCTGCATTTTGGCGTCGATATCGCGATCAATACAATTATTGACAGCGCAACCAGACGCCACCACTAAAGAGAGCCCTATCATGGTTGCAAACATCAAGGTCCAATCTACGTTACCTTGTGCGGCGAGTAAAAACCCGCCGGCGACGGAAATTAAATTGCCCATGATGATGCCAGGTTTAGTTACCTGAACATATCCTCGTAAGCGTGATGTTAATTGTGCTGACATAGATTGACCTTGATTATTCATGATAGCTGTCTAATTACATCATCAATTCGTTAGCTGCGTAGATAATCCACACAGATAAACCCACTACCATGACAATAATCAGTGCAGTGAATAAGAAAGAGAATGTATTGATCCTGCCTTCTTTAGAAAAATCTAAATGAAGGAAGTACTTTAAGTGCACCACGATTTGTACTATTGCCGCAGCAACCACAATCCATAAGGTGGTTGTATGGTCAAAGCTGTGAGTCATTACCGACCAAAATGGAATACCGGTTAAGATCACCGATAACACAAAGCCGACTAAATATGACTTAACACTGGCGCCAAAGTCGCCCTCGCCGTGGCTTGAATGTGCATTGATCATCACAAGACTCCTAACAAATAAACAACGGTAAACACACACACCCACACGATGTCTAAGAAATGCCAGAATAAACTTAAGCAACTTAGGCGAGTGATACTACGATTATTTAAACCGCACTTGATAACTTCGACCATCATGATCAGCATCCAAATTAAGCCCGCGGTAACATGCAAGCCATGCATGCCGACTAAGGCAAAAAATGCTGATAAAAAGGCGCTGCGATCTGGGCCATTGCCGTGTTCAATCAGATGATGGAACTCGTATACTTCCATCGTGATAAACACACAACCTAACGCGAAGGTGATTAACAACCACGCTAATGTCGCCGCTTTCTTTTGGTGTCTAGCGCAAATCATGGCAAAGCCATAAGTAATACTACTGACTAGTAAGGCGGCGGTTTCGATAAGCACGAAGTCTAATTCGAAAATATCTTTGCCCGACACCCCACCATCTGTGTTCATGAATAACACTGCATAAGTCGCAAAAACGGATGCGAACAAAATACAGTCGGTCATTAGATAAATCCAAAAACCGAATAAGGTGTTACCACTGGTATCGTGGTGTTCGTCATGGTGCTCAGTAGAATGAGCGTCGTGTAAATCTGCTTTAATAGCAATACTCATTATCTGCCCCTTGCTACGTTATCTATATGTGCATTTTCAATACGCGCGATTTCGTCTGGCTGCACGTAGTAGTCAACATCATTGTCGTAAGCACGCACTAAGAACAATACAAACGCACCTGCAAATCCAACAATGGCTAACCACCAAATATGCCAAATTGCGGCAAATCCCATTGCGGTAATCGCAGCGGCCATAAATATCCCACTGGCGGTATTTTTAGGCATATGAATCGGCTGGTATGTTTCACGACGTTGATAGGCAGTGCCTTTCTCTTTCATGTCGGTGAACGCATCAATGTCTGTTACTGGATCTAACTGGGCATAGTTATAGAACTGTGGTGGTGAAGAGGTTGACCACTCAAGCGTATGGCCATTCCATGGATCACCAGTAGTATCTAAGTTCTGCTCACGATCACGGAAGCTGACATACAATTGTACAAACTGTAAAATAATACCCACAAGGATGATAAACGCGCCGACCACGGCAAAGTAAAGCCAGAAGTTCCACGCTGGGTTATCTGTGTGGTTAATACGACGAGTCATGCCCATAAAACCAAGCACATATAACGGCATAAAGGCGATATAGAAGCCTATCTGCCAACACCAAAATGATGCCTTACCTAAACGTTCATTGAGGTGGAAGCCCATCGCTTTAGGGAACCAGTAGGCAAAACCAGCCATGTAACCAAATACCGCACCACCAATAATGGTGTTATGGAAATGGGCGATTAAAAACAAGCTGTTATGTAGTACATAATCTGCGCCAGGTAATGCTAACAATACTCCGGTCATGCCGCCGATGGTGAAGGTCACCATAAAGCCTAAAGACCACAATACTGGCACGGTGAAACGTAAACGGCCGCGATAAATGGTAAATAACCAGTTAAACAGTTTTACCCCAGTCGGCACCGCAATCACCATGGTCATCACCCCGAAGAAGGCGTTAACGTTAGCGCTCGACCCCATGGTAAAGAAATGGTGTAACCACACAATAAAGCCAAGTACAGAAATCGCACCCGTTGCCCACACCATTGAGGTGTAACCAAATAAGCGCTTAGAAGTAAAGGTTGAAAACACTTCAGAGAAAATACCGAAAGCCGGTAATACCAAAATGTATACTTCAGGATGACCCCAAGCCCAAAACAGGTTGATGTACATCATGGCGTTACCGCCACCGTCATTGGTAAAGAAATGGAAATCTAAATAACGGTCTAAGGTTAATAAACCTAACACAGCGGTTAAAATTGGGAACGATGCAACGATTAACACGTTTGCCCAAGTACAGGCCCAAGTGAAAATTGGCATTTGCATTAGCTTCATGCCCGGAGCGCGCATTTTCAACACAGTGGCGATAAAGTTCACCCCGGTTAAGGTTGTCCCGATGCCGGATATTTGCAAGGCCCAGATGTAATAATCAACCCCCACCCCCGGACTGTATGCGAGTTCTGACAATGGCGGATAAGCTACCCAACCCGTTTTGGCAAATTCACCTAATCCAAGTGATATATTGATTAATATCGCCCCAGAGGTCGTTAGCCAAAAGCTTAAATTGTTTAAGAACGGGAACGCGACATCACGAGCACCAATTTGCAATGGTACGACCAAGTTCATCAGACCAATCATAAATGGCATTGCCATAAAGATAATCATGATCACGCCATGGGCAGTGAAGATTTGGTCGTAATGTTCAGGTGGTAAATACCCCGCAGCGCCATTGGTGGCAAGTGCTTGCTGAGTTCGCATCATAATCGCGTCAGAGAAACCGCGGATCAGCATTACCATTGCTAACACGATATACATGATACCGAGTTTTTTATGGTCAACCGAGGTTAACCAGTCATGCCAGAGCACGCCCCATTTTTGATACTTAGTCATTAATGCCGCGATAATGAATCCAATAATGGCAACCGCAGCAAGGGTCACCATAATAATCGGTTCATGATACGGAATTGACTCGAGAGTTAATTTTCCTAGAAATGGCATGATTATTTCGCCTCCCCAGATGCAGTCGAAGAATGCTCTGTGGTTGAATGTGAAGGTGATGAAAGCCCAGAATTTTCCGCGTCCTTGTCGACCATGTGCTCCATGTTTTGCATATGCTTGGTATGATCCATACCAGACATTGATTCCATGTTGCTCATGTCGTGCATACCTTCCATGCTGTCCATTGGTTTCATATTCGAGTCTGGATGCATGTATTGCATGACAATGTAGTTAAACATGCCTTTTTGTACTGACCCGTAGTATTGCACCGGATTGTTTTCGCTCTTTTCAGCCAGTTGCTTATATTGCTCAACATCCAAGGTATTACCTTGCTGTTTTACCTTGGCAACCCAAGCATCAAAATCGTCAGCGTTTGCAGTTGCAATCGCATTAAACTTCATTCCAGCAAATCCAGCACCACTGTAGTTAGCTGAAATACCCTCAAAAGTGCCTGGCTCGTTTGCGATAAGGTGTAACTTAGTCGCCATGCCTGCCATTGAGTAGATTTGGCTACCTAACTGCGGAATGAAAAATGAATTCATTGCTGTGTCAGAAGTGATTTTAAAGTTAACCGGAACATTGGCAGGGAAGGCCAATTCGTTAACCGATGCGATGCCATATTCAGGATAAATGAACAACCATTTCCAATCTAATGACACCACTTCAACCTTCACCGGTTTAGCGTCATGCACTAGCGGTTTGTAGGGATCTAAATCGTGAGTCGATTTCCAAGTGATAACACCAAGAATGATCACGATAATAATCGGTACGACCCACACCACGATTTCAATGGCGGTTGAGTGTGCCCATTTAGGTGCATAAATTTCTTCATCGCGACCGTCGCGGAACTTCCATGCAAAATACAAGGTCATGAAAATTACTGGAATAACCACAATCAACATCAGCAAGGTTGCCACAATAATGAGATGCTTCTCATCGATGCCGATTTGACCTTTGGGATCCAGCACGCCGCCTTCACAACCGGCTAGCATAAATGCTAATGCAGCCAGTATAGGTTTACTTAAATTTCGAATTAACAAAGGAAGATTCCTCTAACCTTAAAGCTTACTACGCTACCAACAGGGGGATTGGCAGTTGCACAATAATCATCAAACGCGAATAGTGGAAAAAGATAAACTAAATCAACAGTATGTGATTTTGGCTTAGTTTCCCAAAAAAGATATATCTCGCGAATGGCGTATTAAAATAAAAAAGTTAAGCTTGTAAAGGCGGGGCGCGACAACCATGTGCCGTATATTCTAGCGATTGAGGAATAACAGGAGATAGAGCACTTAGCGCATCGCTCAGTTCGAGCAAGTTGCTAAATTTAGAATTAAGATTGAATAAACGCCAAAAGTGCTGGATAACTAAGGGATTAATCAGCAATAAACTGATTAAACCCGCACCCAAAAATTCAGCTAATATACCGTCAGCAATAGCGATAAACTCGCCAATATCAATAAAATGTCCGATTGAAATAGACAAGGCATCAGCTAAAGGTTGCAGCAACAGTAACCCGAAACACAGTGTTAAATGTGCTTTACTCAACTTGGATAACCTTGTGATGCGATTAAGCGATTTAACAAGGTATTGGCAAAGGGTTAGTTTCAAGAAACGTTTCCAACCGAGCTCAAAGGAGTGGGTAGTTGAATCAATAGATCCAGCTGACGATTTTCATTTGCAGGAGAATAACAAGAAGGCGCTATTGATTGAAAGTAAATCAGAGTAGTAAAACAGCGGAATTATTAAATAAACTTGAATTTGAACAATGTTTATACTGTTTATTTACATTGTTAACTGTTTTGTTACTTATCAATGGCTCAAAAGTCACAAATCTGTGATCCCTAGCACCTAATATAAATGGGTGGATGTGATCAGATATAAGCGCCTTAATTCAACAATCCTAACACGTATTGATACGTCCTTGGGGGGTTATGAGGATCATATTTTTTGCGAACTAAAATATTTTCTGGCTTCTGTATTGTTACAAATCGATACCGCAATAAACGCTTGCGGGCAGCAGATTATCTATTGAAGTTATTAGTGGCAGTCTGCGCCGGTTCAGCAGCGTTAAATAATCAAGTAATAATCACTTATGACTCGAGTATAAAGAGCCCTTCTCCACTGATGTTCCGTTGCGCGTAATGCAGCTAAGTGAATAATGATGCGGTTTTAGCACAACAAGTCTCCATCGATAAATTACACTATAATTTTTTAAAGCGCTGCAGTTAACTCACCATAAACAGCTGGTTTTTAAATGATTTAAACAATGAAATATCTAGATCTTTCTCAATAACCGACTGAGCTGCTACACTCATTTTGATTATATTAAGGTAAGATTAATTTTTATGCAGCGCCCACAACTACGCCAAGCTAAAACCATAGATAACGTTTTTAATAGTGCTTATTGGCACCTTAGTCAGCAAGACTTTACTATTGGCGAAATTCGTACCAAGCTTGAGCGTAAAACCGAGAACCAGCAATGGATTGATACCGTATTAGCCAAGCTAATCGACAGTGGTTATTTAAAAAATGACTTCGATTTTGCCGTGCGTTATTGCGAACTTGCTTTTAGCAATGAAGAGGGGACTGGCGCCATAAGGCGTAAGTTACAACTTCGCGGTGTGAGTGCAACAGAGATTGATGCCGCGCTAGAACAGGTTATGCACGAGCAAAAAATAGATACTTTTAAGCTCGCTACCTCAAGGCTACTAGGCCGATTTGAGAATTTTTACGGCACCAGCAGAGAAAAAGTCTATGCTCAAATGACCGCAAAAGGATTTTCTCGATCTGAAATTGATCATGCATTATCGTTACATCCACAAGGTGAAACATTGCGCAGTAAATTGGCGATAAAAGCAGAAAAAGTCGATTTAACAACTGAAATAATTAAGCTGTTTAATAAAGGTAAAGGTAAAACACTTATTTTACAGGAACTCAAACAGCGATTGATTGATGTGAGTGATTTTGAAGAAACCTTGTATCAATTAACCTTAACAGATGATGTCGATTTTTATCAAAGCTGTAGAAATGAGCTGGCTAAAAAACGCTATAACTTATCTGATTATAAAGAAAAGTCTAAAGCGTATGCGTTTCTATCTCGTAAAGGTTTTGCCAGTGATGAAATAAAAGAGGCCATGAGCATAGATAATGATGCATCATAAAAATAGCTTCTAGAGAAGTGCTGAACATTTTAACAATAAGCTGTGAATAGATTTTATCGATCATTAACATTTAAAATAAATATTATACTTACGTCATCATAGTCGTTATATCGCGTTAATGTGGTTGGCTACTATTCATGTGTTATTACTATTTGGGGCGGCAAATTATGTCGTTTAAACATAAGTTAGTGTCATTTATCGTTAGTTTGTCTCTGGGCACTTTGTTTTTTCTATTTTTATTCTTATGGATAGAAAAACAGATTGTCGTTGAGCAAGAGCAAGCTGCAACAACCCATTTAGCCTTAATGAGTACTATTAGCAAAGACATTCAACACACTCTTGAGCGATTAGATAGGTTTGATGATCCAGTGTGTAGTAGTGAAATGTTGCTGCATATGCGCCGTGAGAATTTCCTGTCTATCTTTATCAAAGATATAGGCTATTCAGATGAAAATGGTAAATTGCTGTGTACCGCAGGTTTAGGGATAATTGTTACAAAGAGTATGGAATCTGAGCCAGACTACATTAATAACTACGGTGCAAAAGTGTGGGTAAATAAAGCGTTAGAGCTTTTTGATAGGTTACATACAGCGGTTGTCATCAAGCATAACGCTTTCAATGTAGTGATTGAGCCTGCGGAGATCAATAAATTCAGTTCTATGGGATTCGATTGGGAAATTGTATTCAATAGAGCAAATCATTATAAACATGTGTCAGGCAGCAATAATCTATATGTCAAAGGTATCGTTGGCAGAGTGAACTTAACCCATGCCTATCAATTTCAACAATGTGATCCTGAATCATCTTACTGCGTCGCACTGAGCCTTAGTGCTGGCGAGTTTTATGAAAAAAACCGCCTGTTAATTGCTATCATTATTACGTCATCATTTTTTCTGACATTATTTTTATATTATTTTATATCATTTAAAATCAATGGTTTTATGTCAATAAGCGCTCGAGTTAAACGAGGCGTTAAATCAAACAAGTTTTTTCCTTTATTTCAACCGATAGTCAATATTCAAACCGGTAAGATCGTCGGCTGTGAAGTGCTGGCGCGATTTGAAGATAACGAAGGTAAAATATTTCCAGATGAATTTATTCCCAAAATTAGACAGCTGGGCCTGTCATGGGAGTTTACTGAGCAACTTGTTGAAAAATCGCTGCTGCGCCTAAGTGAAAGCGGTATTGATTTGAAGGGTTTTAAAGTCAATATTAATATTTTTCCTTCTGATGTTTCTAGCGGAAAAGTGTTAAAGATAATTGATCTGCCGTATGTGAATGATCATCCCATTAAGATTGTGCTTGAGATTGTAGAAGATGAACAGTTGACTGGTAAAGAGTTTGCAAACCACTTAGAGATCCTGGTGCAACATGGTTTTCTGATTGCAATCGATGATTTTGGCACTGGATATTCAAATTTAAACCAAGTGTCAAAATTGTCGTGTCATATTTTGAAAATCGATAGAAGCTTTATTAATGCCATGGAAGGAGGGTCCATCCGTTCATCATTAATACCTTATATTGTCCAAATGGCTAACGAACTTCATATAGACGTTGTTGCTGAAGGTGTTGAAAACATCATGCAACATCAAGCACTTAAAAATTTAGGAATATTAAACGGGCAAGGATGGTTATACGGTAAGCCAATGAGTGCCGATGATCTTTGCCCAATAATTAAACATTTTAAGATTTAATGTTTGGTTTTATTCTATTGGCCCAACCTTGGGTTGGAGATGAGTTCAGCAAGGCAAGTTAGCGAGATTTTACCTATTCACATAAATAGGTTTTACTCTCGCCAACTCTGTTTGGCGTTAGTCTTTTGCACTCTTAGCGCTGGCTGTTGGTGGCGTTATTGATGAGGCTTCGCGAGATGCAAGGGATCGAGTATCGCAGTGAGTTTATCTTCGCTCAGCTCGGTTTCTTCCAGTGCAATGTCTAATACCGATTTATGTTCTTTATGTGCACGTTTGGCTATTTTCGCGGCCATATCGTAACCCACCACTGAATTGAGTGCGGTGGCAAGAATAGGATTTTTCTTCAACACTTGAGTCAAGTTGTCGGTATTGGGCGCAAAATCCGCAAATACCTTATCCGTCATGGATTGGCAGGCATGGGTTAATAAATCGATGCTGGAGAGTAACTTGTCAGCAATCAGTGGCAGCATGACATTTAATTGAAAATTACCCGATTGCGCCGCGATGGTTATGGTCGTTTCATTACCGATCACTTCAGCGGCAATCATGGCAACCGCCTCCGGAATAACCGGATTAACCTTACCGGGCATTATCGATGAACCAGGTTGCAGCGCGGTTACACTAATTTCTTGTAGTCCGGCGATAGGGCCTGAGTTCATCCAGCGTAAATCATTGGCAATTTTCATTAAGGTGATCGCCAATCCTTTGAGCGCCGAAGCCACGGCAAGAGTGTGATCTTGGCTACTCATGTATAAGGCCGGAACAGGTGCCGCCTGCCAAGGATGCTGGTCTTGCTGCTGTAAATAATCACAAGCGAGTTTGGCAAAACGCGGATCACAATTAACCCCAGTGCCAACCGCAGTGCCGCCCAGAGGTAAATGATGTAAGTTGAGCTCTGCTTGTTGGAGCTTCGCTTGAGCAGCATTGAGCTGTAGTCGCCAACATTGTAGTTCTTGCCCTAAGGTAATCGGCATAGCGTCCATTAAATGGGTGCGTCCAGTTTTGACCAAATTTACATGCTCATCGGCCAAAAACGCTAATTTGTCACTTAAGCGATTAATGGCCGGATACAGTAGAGCCTTTAAATGCCGCACTGTACTAATGTGAATACCGGCAGGCACCACATCGTTGCTGCTTTGGCCCATATTGACATGATCGTTGGGGTGAACTTTATCCTGCAAAATGTCGCTGGCTAAGCTGGCAATCACTTCGTTAACATTCATATTGGAACTGGTGCCTGAACCGGTTTGGAACAGATCCAGTGGGAAATGGGTTGAAAAGTCGAGCTGTTTACTGGCGGTAATCGCTTGTTGGATCGCCGCCGCCATGGCGTTATCCAGCAAACCTAACTGACTATTAGCGTGTGCTGCCGCTGATTTTATGTCGAGTAGGGCAACGATTGCCGGTGTAGGAAAACGCCGCTCTGAAAATTGAAAATTATCCAGTGCTCGCTGGGTTTGTGCCTGATAATAAACATCATTTGGCACTTCAACTTTACCCATGCTGTCATATTCTATACGTATCTTACTCATAATATTTCCGACTCGATTTTTGATTGGGATATGTTAGTGTGTTCACTAAGCTTAGCAGGAAGTACTCATAAACGTTTATAGGGAGATCATTAATGAAAGACTCTATGCAATTATTGAAACAACTTGAGAGTAATGGAAAAAATTTCCGATATTACAGCTTTGACCGATTAGCCGAACACTTCGATTTATCCCGCTTACCCTTTGCGGCAAAAATATTATTAGAAAATCTACTGCGCTATGAAAATTCGGAGTTTGTCCAGCCAAAGGATATTGAAACCTTGGCCCGCTGGGATTTAGATGACTGGTCTGAAACCGAAATTGCCTTTGTCCCATCCCGGGTCATTTTACAAGATTTTACCGGTGTACCTTCAGTCGTCGATTTAGCCGCCATGCGTGATGCCATTATAACGCTAGGTGGTAATGCTGCCGCGATTAATCCGCTGAACCCGGTAGAGCTGGTTATTGACCACTCAGTGATGGTCGATGTATTTGCCGAAACAGGGGCGTTGCAACAAAATACTGCCATTGAAATCCAACGAAATCGCGAACGATATCAGTTTTTGCGTTGGGGTCAGCAAGCCTTCGATAACTTTAAAGTCGTGCCGCCAGGGCGCGGTATCGTGCATCAAATCAATCTAGAATATCTGGCAAGAGTGGTTTTTGTTAAAGAAGATGAAGATAACTTATTGTATCCAGACACCTTAGTCGGAACCGATTCCCATACCACCATGATCAACGGCTTGGGTGTGTTGGGGTGGGGCGTGGGCGGTATTGAGGCTGAGGCTGCGATGTTAGGCCAACCAGTGACAATGTTGTTACCCGAGATCGTTGGTTTTGAATTTGTCGGCAAATTGCCTCCTGGGGTTACCGCTACCGATCTGGTGTTAACCGTAACTGAGCAGTTGCGCTCATTTGGCGTGGTCGGCAAGTTCGTCGAGTTTTTTGGTGCCGGGGTTGATCAATTAACCTTGGCTGATAGGGCGACCATTGCCAATATGGCGCCAGAATACGGTGCCACCTGTGGCATTTTCCCGATCGACCAACAAACGCTAGATTACCTAAAACTTACTGGTCGTGATCCAGAGCATATCGAGCTGATCAAGACATATCTTAAAAAGATGGGCATGTGGGCCAGTGCATCCGACAACAAAGCCTGTTATCACGCCAGCTTACAACTGGATTTAGGCAGTATTGTGCCTTCTATCGCAGGTCCCAAAAGGCCACAGGACAGAATTGCACTTGAGCAAGCTGGAGTCAGTTTCCGTCAGTGGTTAGACAGTCAAATCCCTGTTAGCCAAATAGACGCTGAAGGTAAAGATGAGCTGGCAAGCGAGGGTGGCCCATCGGTGCAAGTCCCCGTCGTCGATGGTAGCGCAGGTGTTGCGTGTCGTTATCGAGATAAAGACTTTGTGCTCGAAGCCGGCGCTGTGGTGATAGCTGCGATAACCAGTTGTACTAATACCTCTAATCCATCAGTGTTAATCGCCGCTGGACTATTGGCCAGAAATGCCCGTAAAAAGGGTTTACAGGTTAAACCTTGGGTAAAAACCAGCTTTGCACCTGGCTCGCAGGTAGTTACGGATTATTTAATAAAATCAGGTCTTAATGTCGATTTAGATGCTCTAGGATTTCAGTTAGTTGGCTACGGTTGCACTACCTGTATTGGTAATTCCGGCCCATTGCCTCAGCCCGTCAGTGAAGCGATACAACAGGGCAGGTTGAAGGTGTGTTCGGTGTTATCGGGCAATCGTAACTTTGATGGTCGCATCCATCCAGAAGTACAAGCCAATTACTTAGCATCGCCGCCGCTGGTGGTGGCATATGCATTGGCCGGTAATATGAAAGCTGATATGGTTACTGAACCACTGGGTGAGGATGCCAATGGCAAAGCCGTGTATTTAAAAGATATCTGGCCAGACAATCAGGAAATCCAACAGGTTATGGCCAGCGCGGTGCAAAGCGAGATGTTTGTTTCCCGTTATGCCGATGTATACAGCGGTGATGTAGACTGGCAAGGACTTGAGGTAGTGCAGAGCCAAAAATATAACTGGCCTGATTCCACTTATGTTAAACAACCGCCATTCTTTGATGGGATCAGTGCAGAGGTTCCCCAAATTATGGGTATCGACAATGCCCGTTGTTTACTTAAGTTGGGTGATTCGGTCACCACCGACCATATTTCACCCGCGGGCTCTATTGCACCAGACAGCCCAGCCGGAGATTATTTACAGCAAGCAGGGGTTGCCATTAAGGACTTTAACTCTTACGGTTCACGCCGCGGCAACCATGAAGTCATGATGCGCGGCACCTTTGCCAATGTAAGGCTAAGAAATTTGCTGGCGCCAGGGACCGAAGGTTGCTGGACTCGCTTGATGCCGACAGGTGAGTCGATGACAGTATTTGATGCTGCTATGTATTATCAGCAACATAACACAGCGTGTATTGTGCTTGCGGGTAAGGAGTACGGTACTGGCAGCTCACGCGATTGGGCGGCGAAAGGGCCTGCACTTTTGGGAGTAAAAGCGGTTATCGCACAAAGTTATGAACGTATTCACCGTTCTAATTTGGTTGGCATGGGTATTTTGCCGTTGCAGTTTATGCCTGATGACAGTGCGGAGTCGCTAAATCTCACCGGTGAAGAGCAATTCAGTATTCCTGCTGTAAGCGCCGATCAGAAAACCGTCAATGTGTCAGTGATCGACAAAGCGGGTAAGCAACGTTTGTTTGAAGTTAAAATCCGTATTGATACGCCTAATGAGTTCAGTTATTACCGACATGGCGGTATTTTGCATTATGTATTACGCAATTTGGCTAAGTCGTCTAGCTAAGTCATTGAGGTGTATTTCAGTTGAACAGGGCGTTAAATAGCCTGTAAATGGGCCCAAGTTGCATGACTTGGGCCTCTTTTTTGGAATCGAGATGAGCTGTGGCAGCGATGGCTGGGGAGGCGTTATTTACTTGTATTGAGTTTGGATATCGCCGCTGGCTATATTCCCCAAACGATTGCGACCGAAATAATGCAGGGTATTAATTTTCTGCCTTGTAGCCAATTCTAAATCCGCCCCAATGTTTACCGTTAACATAAATTGGGGCAGAGAGATCATGCATCACTTCGCCGGTATCGCGTTTATATGTTTGCAATAAGAAACTTTCAACGTTACTGCCGCAGCGTTTACCTGTTGGATCATCAAAAATACGCTTGGTGCGATTACCGGCAAGATCGCGTTCGCGATTTCCGGTTAACGCTTGGGTAAATTTGCGGTTATGAGTGGGGAAATATCCTCTAACATCCACCGCACCAGCATAAATAATATCGGCATTATTATCTAAAATAGCTTCTTGAATACTCGGTAAATTTGAGTCGGTAAAACGATCAAAACCTGTGGTGAACTTTTGTGGGTTGGTATTAGGAATAGGTTGGTAATTTGAATCAAATAATTGCGCTTGTGTAAGCGAACCTTTAGTTAAGGCTTGTTCAAAAATTGCGCCGACATTGGCTGCAGCATTCAAAGCTACTTTGGCGATGACGGCATGTTTATCGGATAATTCAAAATGTTGTAGATGACGGAATATCTGTTCTGCAAAGCCACTGAGCACAAGCACCCTATCTGAAGCTTCAATTAAATCAGTATCGACTTTAAGGATAGAAGCGCCAATGCCTTCAATATTTGCCCCAATACCATTGGTATTATCAACGGTAAAATTCACGGTTTGATCCATTTGCAGCATTTCGCTCGCGGCACTGGCCATGCTTTCTTGACTGGCTTTGGTGAGTATATAAATTTCATTCATCCGACTAGACAGTTTGCCGCCCATATCACTGACTTGTTGCATGGCTTGTACTGATTGAATACTGTTTTGACCAATTTCGGATAGCAATGACTCAATACCTTGGGTTGCTTCGGCCGTTTTATGGGCCAAATTGCGCACTTCATCGGCAACGACTGCAAACCCTCTGCCTTGCTCTCCAGCTCTGGCGGCCTCAATGGCAGCATTGAGTGCCAGCATATTAGTTTGATCAGACAGTTTATTAATCGTATCTGTGATGCTGCTGATCGCGCTGGCTTTATTTTTTAGTTCGATGAGTAATACTGCGGTGGATTCAATTTCAGTCGACAATTTTTGTTGTTGTTCATCCACTTGCTTTATTTCTTCGGCGTAGCTAGACGCTTGTGTACTGGCTTCTTCAACTAGCGCTCGTACATTGGCTGATTGGCCTAATAGTTGTTGAGCACCTTGTTCTAAATTGCTGGCGCGTTGTGAGATTTCTTGAACATGCTTAACTTGTAAACCCATTGCGTGTGCGAGTTTTTCAATAAAAAATGATACTTCGGCTCCGCCAATGGCTATTCGAGTGGCGGCTTTACTTATGCCATTGGCAACGTGTTCATCTTGTTGAGATGAGTCCGTGTTATCTGCAGCTATAGGTTTTTTTTGGGTAAGCAGTATGGTGATAACAGAGGCAACCGCGACTAAAAATGCATATAGCCATGAAGGTAGAGATAAAAAACTCAGCAGCATTGCTAAGGTAAATATCACTAAACCATTAATCAACATTATTTTAGTTAGCATGAAGACTCCAATCCATTTTTATTCAGATTAGCACTCTATATGTCATTGTAGGCTATCGACTTTGGTCTAAGCTTAAATAATCTACTCAATATGTTCAGTGTGTCGTTAAGTGATATTTACCAATGTTTTAAGCTAACTAATTTCCCTCGAATAGGCCAAAACGCATTCACCGCACGGGATCTGAAATGAACAGCAGCGGATAGGCTTTATGCTCGACAATTTAGTGTTCACATAGTTATTTCAGCGGGCTTAGCGATATCATTGGCGAACAAATATGGATAGACATTAATCACTAAATGCAGGATCAAGCTGCTGCTTTAATAGCGCTAATAACACCTCAGGTACAAATTTTCGTTGGGTGGTAATGGCATAGAAATTTTCATAAACATTGGGTAAGTGCTGATACACATTTAAAATCCCCTGCTCAATTTCGTCTTTAACAACCACTGGAGGTAACACAACCAGTGCGCCACTGTCGCGGGCTAAAAGACGCAACATGGCCATGTCATCGGCTTCTGCTTGCACATCGGGTTGATATTGCCAGGTCGCGCAAAAGGAATTAAATGCTGCCCTAATTTCAGTATTTTTACCCGGTAGAACCCAGCGCATGTCTTGATAACCTTCCGGGAAACTGGCGTTTATCCGGTTAGCTTTGGGGCCCACAATCGCCAAAGGTTGCCTAGAGACCAACTGGGTTTGCCATAATGGATCTTTTTTATCGACACTGATAGGTCGATTAGTCAGTACTAAATCCAGTTCGTGATCCGCCAGACCGTTTAATAGATCGCTCATGCCTCTGGCCGATAAAGAAAAGCTCACATTAGGATTGGCCAGCAACGGGCTGATAAAATTCTCCACAAAGTTACGCGATAATGTGGTTAAGACCCCAATAGATAAATGCTGCTTTTCACTCATACTGCCTTTGCGTAAAAAAGACTCCAACTCTTCGCCTTTACTGAATATATCATCGGCATAAGCCAATACACGATGACCATGGACCGTTAGGTTGAGGCGTCGTGCTCTGCGCTCAAACAACTCAACATTCATGTTGTGTTCAAATTGCTTAATTTGTGCCGACAATGCTGATTGAGAAATATGCAGGTCTTTAGCGACTTGCGTCAGGTTGCCTACAACCGCGACACGCCAAAAATAATAAAGGTGATGATAATTAAGACGACTCATTATAGTTAACCAAAACAGAACGTTTTATTAGTTTATATATATTTTTATTAAATATACAGCTCTGACATACTCTGTTGACTAAAAGAAGAGGCAGTTTATGAATATCGCGTTATCGTCCGTTTTTTTATTATGTATTCCCATTACGTTACTTTTGGCTAGCGCCCTGAGTGGGCGTTTAAGTGACCGTGCGAGGTTTAACAATAAATCTACATGGTTAATTAAGCTCAGCGGTCTTATTGTTGTGCTCTATATTACCGCCTTGGTGGTAAGTATTGCGTTACCGAGTCTTCACGCTGATGCGCAATATATTAGCCAATCACGACTCAGCCTCTTGATGATGGGGCTAGTGGTCTTTATGAGTGTTATTTTAATCGCATTTTCGCGTAATTATATGGCGGGCGAACCTCGTAGCGGCACTTATTGGCACTGGCTACTGAATATTCTCGCGGCAGTGTCTGTGGTAGTGATTAGTAACCATTTATTATTATTCTGGCTCGGTTGGGTATCAATTAGCTTAGCCTTGCATAAGCTTTTAACCTTCTATCCTGAACGCCCTCGCGCGGCGCTGGCTGCACATAAAAAATTCCTCTTAGCACGCACCGCAGAAACCTCGTTATTGGCTGCAATTATATTGTTGTATCAGCAGCACGGCAGCTTATTGATAAGTGATTTACTTAGCCACTTTAATGCGGTGGCCACAAACGACAACTTACAACTAACGACCGTCGATCATATTGCTGCAGTGCTAATTGCACTCACGGCCTTAATTAAATGTGCGCAATTACCGGTACACGGCTGGTTGATACAGGTTGTAGAAGCGCCGACACCGGTAAGTGCTTTACTGCATGCAGGGGTCATTAACCTCGGTGGTTTCTTGCTGATTTTATTTGCGCCCTTGTTTATTCAATCTACTGTCGCGCAGTGGCTAGTGCTAATAGTTGCAGGATTAACCACTGTGATGGCGGCATTAATCATGACCACTCGAATTAGCATTAAAGTGCGTTTAGCTTGGTCTACCAGCGCGCAAATGGGCTTGATGTTAGTTGAATGTGCATTAGGGTTGTTTGAATTAGCCTTACTGCATTTATTAACGCACTCAGTTTACAAAGCCTATGCATTTTTGAATTCAAGCAGTGCGGTTTATGAAGACATGCAAAGGCGTCTTGCGCCAGCGGCCAATCCTAAGATGATAGATTGGATAGTGGCAGGGGTATTTTCAAGCATTATCGTCTCGATGGCAGTGATGGTTATAGACTATCAAGGAGTATGGAGTGTTTGGTTGTTATTGGTATTAGCGCTCACCATGTTATTGGCTCAGCGCCACAGTGAGCGACTGCGTAGCAGCATGATGCCCGTTTTCCTCTTAAGCATATTATTAGTGATCAGTTACAGCGGGTTTAAGTGGTTGTTTGGGGCCATTATTCCCGCCACGTCAGCCATGCATGTTGAGGCGTTAAGTGCGGTCGATATTGTCGCAATACTGTTATTTGTCAGTTTGTTTGTGCTCAATTGGATGTTGCGTTATCAGCCACATAGACCCTCAATACATCATTTACATATCGCCTTATTCGCCGGTTTATATTTAGATGAATGGCTCACTCGATTGACGTTACAAGTGTGGCCAGTGCAGTTGCCAGCACCCAGCAATAATAAAGTATTAGATAAAGCCACCGAAGTTGAGGAAGTATGACCATGAGTATCGCAGTTAAATCACCTTTGATAGCGCAACTGACTGATAGCCAGCAGGCAAAATTAACTTCCGCGGGTAACAACATTGCCCCGACATGGCCGCTCGATAAAATGATTGCTGTTAATCCATTTTGGCAAATGCGTGAGCAACCGATTGAACAAGTGTCGGCGCGAGTATCGGCACTTGATCGTATTCAGTGTTTAATGCCCAAAGGCCATTATCAGCATTTATATGCACAAGGCGATATTAGCCAGCATGCGTTGTTATTAGCGGCTGAGCAACAAGAGGTTGCAATGTCAGTGGATCAGCTTGAAGCCTTTCTTGATCAAGCCGATGATCTGACTCATTTTCACAATATTGCCGATTTATTAGATAATCAACGCGACCGATACAAAATGGCATGGCGGGATGAAATCATTCATCAAATCAGTCAATTTTGTGCCGCATATTATCAACAGTTGCGGCCCATTTTGCCTTGTCGTGATAGTTCAGCACAGCCAGATCTATACTGTCATTGGCTCGAGGTTACCGGTCGGGATCGCGGCCTGAGTATTATTATGGATGAGCCAGGCTTGCTGCACTATTTCAAACAATTACCGCAAGATGCACCGACCTTGCTCGCAGAAGCTGTTGCTGAGTTGGGGATTGATGACACTGTAATCGAGTCTTATGCCCATGCATTGTTACTTGATATTAATGGCTGGGCTTCTTGGGTGGCCTATTTGCGCTGGCAAGGCGACTTGCAGGCAACGCCGAGCGATGAAATGCTGCAACTACTGGCAATTCGTATGGCTTGGGAGTTAGTGATTTGGCGTTACTTAAAAGCACAACAAGCGGACAGTTTTATTCACTTAGCCGCGCTTTGGATGCGTGAAAAAGACCAACTGCCGCATCTACTCGCGCAGCATGAGCAAGCACAACAGCCCCTTTGGGTGTGGGCAAAGGCAGCTGAACTGAGTTATCAACACAAGCTGAACACTCAGTTAGTGGATGCTCAAAAGCACCCTATAACAGCGCCAAAGTTACAGGCCGCATTTTGTATCGACGTTCGTTCAGAGGTCATACGCCGGGCGTTAGAAAATCAGAGTGATGATATCCAAACCATAGGGTTTGCAGGCTTTTTCGGATTACCTATCGAGTATCAACCGCACGACAGTGAATTGTCTCGCCCTCAGTTACCGGGATTGTTACAGCCGATCATACGAGTGTCTGAATGGCGTGATACACAGGCTCAAACCGATACGCTAAATAGCAAGGCTCGTTGGCAAACCTGGTCACAAGCTGCGCCGTCAGCATTTTCTATGGTGGAATCCATGGGCTGGCTCTATGCTTTTAAAATGCTCAAAAAATCATTTTTTGCCAAACAAATCCACAATCCTGTTAATGCACTGACTCATCAAAAAAGCTGGATCTTACGTAAAAATGATCAGCTACTGTCGTTAACCGATAAAGCTGAACTGGCTAAAGGTATCCTAAATGCCATGGGATTAAGCCAATTCTCACCTACGGTATTATTGGTCGGACATGGAAGCCACACCACCAATAATTTACATGCTGCGGGCTTGGATTGTGGTGCCTGTGGCGGTCAAACTGGTGAAGTAAACGTGCGGGTTTTAGCCCAATTATTAAATGAGCAAGATGTACGTAAAGCATTGTTAGATCTCGAGGTTGTAATTCCTAGCACGACCCATTTTGTGGCCGCATTGCATAACACCACCACAGATCATATTGATTGCTTTGATACCGATATCGATCCCGTCCTAGTCTCATGGCTAACAGCGGCTACAGAAACGGCGCAGCGAGAGCGTTTGGTTCACATCTCCCCAGAGTTAGCTGGTAGCAGTGCAGCTGAATTAGATCGATTTTATATTCAGCGCAGTAATGATTGGTCTCAAGTGCGTCCAGAATGGGGTTTGGTAAACAATGCCGCTTTTATTGTGGCACCTCGATCTTGGACCAGAAATGTCAATCTGCAAGGTCGAAGCTTTTTACATGATTACCAATGGCAAAATGATGCTGACTTTGGCGTTTTAGAATTGATCATGACCGCGCCTATGGTGGTAACCAATTGGATTAATATGCAATATAACGCATCGGTGAGCGATAATGTTAAATACGGCAGTGGTAATAAGTTACTGCATAACGCTGTCGCGGGTCATATTGGTGTGTTTGAAGGTAACGGTGGTGATTTACGTATTGGCCTGTCGATGCAAACGTTGCATGATGGCCAAAAATGGATGCATCAACCGCAACGTTTAGCGGTGTATCTAGCTGCACCAAGAGAGCCCATTGAGCAGATCACGGCTAAACATGACAATGTGCGCTGGCTTGTCGATAACCAATGGTTGTATTTACTGCGCTGGTCAGATGAAGGCGTAATTGAACGTTACTATCAGGGGCAGTGGTTACCACAAGCGGCTTAACATTTGTCGCCCTGTAACGTTAGTGCAGGTGGTAACAATTATAATGAGTCGCGATTATTTTTCTCAGTCGTCCGTTGGCGTATGAACCTCGTGTAGAGGTCAATACGCCTTGGAAATAGGTTTACCGAGTCATACTTGGCCTAATAAGTACTTCATTTAAGCTTATGATATCTTCGATGGTTTTCCTGTCATAAGTTGTCATGGTTATTTTTACACAGCAATTACCATATTTTACTATTTCACCATTCATTATGTGCTCATATGACCTTAGCGTGATAGGTTCCATCAGTAAGTTATTTTTTTGGTAAAGTTCAACGTTTACCAAGCCACTTCCTAGTGCACCTAAATCGTAACTGGTTAACACTAAGGTGCTATTTTTATTGACTTCATATATAGATTTGTATTTTTCGCCGTATTTTAAAAATGTTGATACATGATAAGAAGCTAATACAAAGCCTACTATGATTAATAATAGTTTCACTTTGAGTTCAGCCAATAAAGAACCGCATAGCAGTATCGAAAACAGCAGTAAATTTAATGTTGCATCAAATATTTTATAGTTCTCAAAGCTGTAGAAATATAAATGGTAATCAAAATATGTGGACAGTAATTTATATAAAATAACTGAGCTAATTAATGCTATTCCTGACAGTCTTTTCATGGCTGTTATTCTTCGCTTTCTTGTCTGGTGTTCGGTCTGTTTTATGGTTAATTCAGGCTTATCTTGTTCACACAGTCAATTGATCAGAACTTTTATTCTACAATGGTACAACCATAGTGATTGATCCTTATAGCCATTAATGACCTGCTAAAAATTATCATCGATAAACCATCCGATTTGCCTAGATTTATGCTAAAGAATAGGCAGGTTAATTAACCTTAAGTGAGCCTTTGTCAGCTTGCATTTTTATGGTGTAGGGTAAAACGACGGTATCAGAAACCACAGAAAACACCGTATCAAAAACAATAAGAGGGACCTTGTTAACTGAGCCACCTAAATTGACCGTTTTACTTGGCTCACCATATAAAAGGCAGAAGTTATACGAAACACCGCTATAGACTCTTGGTATCTCTTCACAATAACTTTTTTTGCCATTCTGCGAGATATTAAGATGATTTTGTGGGGGATCAATGGTTTTAATGGTTGCACATGAAAATGTACATAGCGCGACTAAAATGAGTGTGAATCCTTTCATAAACAAGTATTCCTTTCAATGATAATGACAGTGTTCGAATACTGATTATGCCCATTCAGCTTGAGTATCAGTATCAATGCACACACAACTAATTGATAACAATTGAACTTAGCAGAATACTCGCCACAATACTATTTTGCTTATTGCTATCGCTTTTTATTTCATGATGAGCGCTTACTGTCCAACTTTTCACAAGCCACATAATGGATGCTGTTGGCGTATTTGATATGTTAAATCGCTTTAACCCCGCGGATCATCTCGAACTGTATTGGTGATGATCCGCGAGTAAGTAAATGCTTTAGTCGCTAATTAGCAATCTTGTGAGCCAAACTATCGGCAAATTATTTAATGATGTAATTTGTTATGCAGGATAGCGTACTTATGTTTTTTGGTTGATGGTCGAGGGTAGCTATTGTCATCTTCAATGGTTAGCTTAAGCGCTCCCTTTTTAGCGACGTTATCATGATTGTGGACCTGCCATAAAACAACATAATTAGTCGGCATAAGTGAGGGTATCTCAACAGAAAAGACCTTGCTTTCACCTTTCGGCACTTGAATGTTTAAATTGAGCCAGTAGCCGTCCATGTCGTTAAGCGTTAGTGAATCTAACGTCACTATTTCATCAAATGACAGCTTTATTTTACTCGTAGGCGCCATAATAAACTCAACCGCCACAGCGCTATTATTGGACGTTAATTCGTTGGCCACAACACTATTTGTGACCAACACAGTAGATAAGAATAATCCTAAACCGTGGTAGATTTTCATCTCAACGCCTTACCATTTTACTCAATAGCGACCGCAAACCGGTGTAAGTTTATCGCTTGTTTGACACAAGATGCTTTAGTCCGATTGCTATTATTTCGGCTAACATAAGGTGCCGGTATGCACGATTGGCGTGATCCAGTAACGACACGGATTATGTTTGCACACTAGCGCAAGGGTGCTCAATAATGCCTGCTGCTGATCAACTGGATGCATAATTTCAAATTTACAAAATTCTCGGTAACCTTCAACCTGTTCCTTAATATTAAAGTGGCTATGTTCGCGACTAAAACCACAAATATCACCTAGGCTAAAACCTGATAAGAAATCCAGCTCGATTAAAGTATCGACGATATCATCCTTGATATCATTTTGAGCGATCAGCACTAACAATTGCTCAGTGATCATTTACGTTTCTCCAGCCAGTAATAAAGAATTGGTAATAAATAAAGTGTTGTAATGGTTGATGTTAACAAACCACCAATCACAACAATCGCTAACGGTTTTTGGATTTCAGCCCCAGGACCAGAAGCAAATACCAACGGCATTAAGCCAAACATTGCTGTCGTGGCAGTCATCAAGATGGGTCGTAGGCGCCTCGCGGCACCCTGTTCTACTCGTGCTAATAAACCACTGAATAGATGCTTGGTTTGCTCGTAATAACTCACCATCACCACACCATTAAGTACCGCTACGCCAAGCAGGGCGATAAACCCAACCGATGCCGGTACCGACAAATATTCGCCAGACAAATATAAGCTCACAATACCGCCCATCATGGCAAATGGCACGTTGGCGAGGATTAAACCGGCTTTCGCTAATGATCCAAAGGTAGTGAACAAAATCAGCGTGATTAACGCAATTGCAATGGGGATAACCAAGAGTAAATTATTAGTCGCACGTTGTTGGTTTTCAAACTCGCCACCAAAGCTGACACTGTATCCGCTAGGGAACTTAATATCGGCCGTGATTTTCGCGTTGAGCTCTTCAACAAAGCTGACGATATCGCGCCCTTGAACGTTAGTGGTGATCACCGAGAAACGGTCGCCTTGCTCACGTTCAATTAAGATAGGCCCTTCTTTATAGCTTAACTTAGCCACATCGGTTAAACGCTTTAAGGAATGATCTGGCATCACCAATAACTGATTTTTCAGTTCATGAATGCTGCTTAAGCCACCTTGATTATTGGCTATCAGAACTGGAGTACGCTTTTTACCCTGTAGCACTTCGGTAACGATTACCCCTTCAAGCTGACTCTTTAAATAGCGAGCAAACTCCATGGTGCTCATACCAAACCCACGCGCCATTTCATTGTCTAAGGTTAAATTGATAAAAGGACTGCCTTCAATCATCGACATTTTGACATCGATACTGCCAGCTGTTGCACTAACAAGCTGTTCTATTTGCGCGGTTAATTGCCCTAAAGTATCGATATCGGTACCAAATACCTTAATCGCTACATCACCAATACTGCCGGTGAGCATTTCCGAAACGCGCATTTGGATCGGCTGGGTAAAGTTAAAATTAACTCCAGGATACTTAAGCAACTCGCTGCGAATCGCCTCAATTAATTGCTCTTTAGAATCAAATCGCCACTCATCGCGTGGGGCCAGTTCTAAAAACACATCGGTTTCATTGAGGCCCATTGGATCTAAACCCATTTCATCCGCTCCGGTACGAGCAACCATCTGCTTAATTTCAGGAACCGCAGCAAGCAAGGTCTGCTGAATTTGCTTATCTATCGCAATAGAGGCTGCAAGCGAGATAGAAGGCGACTTCTCTAACTGTAAAATAATGTCACCTTCATCTAAGGTCGGCATAAAGGTTTTACCCACAAAGCTAAACAAGCCTAAACTGACAATGAGTAAGGCAAACGCGATGATCATAAAAGGCTTTTTATGGTTAAAAGTACTCTTAAGGCTGCGAAGATACGCGGCTTTTAATTTCTCGATAGCCTTAGGTTCTTGGGCTGACTTTTCATTCACCAGATAAGACGCCACCACAGGAATAACGGTGAGTGATAACACCAATGCAGACAACATGGCGAACACAATCGTCACGGCGACTGGAGTAAACAGTTTGCCCTCCAGCCCCGTAAGTGTCAGTAACGGCGAAAACACTATCATTACAATGACAGTGCCCGATACCACCGGAATCGCGACATCTTTCGTGGCGCGATAAATAAGGTGTAAACGGGGTAACCGTTGCTTAGTCGCAATCAGGTTGACCATGTTTTCAACCACCACTACGGAAGAGTCGACTAACATACCTATGGCGATCACTAATCCACCTAAGCTCATAAGGTTGGCGGAAAGATCAAATAGGTCCATCATTAAAAAGGTCGTTAATGCCGCGAGAGGCAAAGACAGCGACACCACCAAAGCGGCGCGGACGTTGCCTAGAAACAGTGCCAGTAGCACAATAACTAACAGTACAGCCTCAAACAATGCACTCGAAATGGTATCGATGGCGGTATTAATTAGGTTTGCGCGATCATAGAAGGTATTAATCACACTGCCTTCAGGTAATGTGGTGCTGATTTGATCAAGCTTTTCTTTAATACTACTTACCACTTTGGCCGTGTTAGCATTTTTAAGAGCAATAATTAACGCTTCAGCAGCTTCTTCACCGTCTTTGGTTACTGCGCCATAACGAGCTAAATGACCAATCTGAATATCTGCTAAGTCTCGAAGGCGGTATACCTTGGCATCATCAACCTTAATAACCAGTTGCTTTAGCTCATCAATATTATCAATTCGGCCTTCAGCACGGACAATAATCGTATCAGTGCCGATAGTGAGTTTTCCGGCACCTTCATTGTGGTTATTATCAATAATGGCTTGTTGAAGTGAGGCAAAACTCACCCCAGCAGCGGCCATCGCAGACGGATTAGGATTAATGCTAAAACTCTTAGCATAACCGCCTAAAATATTAACATCGGCCACTCCAGCAACGGTACGCAGGAGTGGACGAACCTCCCACTCCAGCAGCTGTCTGCGTTCCATTAGAGATAAATTAGGGTTTTCCAGAGTGAACATAAAAATCTCACTCAATGGTGTACTCATAGGTGCAACACCACCGGATACCCCTTGCGGAAAACTGTCCCACACTGCGGCAAGTCGCTCGCTCACTTGCTGTCTGGCCCAATAGATATCAGTTCCTTCAGTAAAGTCTAGGGTAATGTCGCTGATGGCATATTTGGTGGTTGAACGTAAAATAGCCTGATTAGGTATCCCCAATAATTCAGTTTCGATAGGCACGGTAATCTGTGCTTCGATTTCTTCAGGGGTCATGCCTGGCGCTTTTAAAATGATCTTAACCTGAGTCGGTGAGATATCAGGAAAAGCATCTAGCGGAATAGCAAACCAAGCGCGAGCACCAGCGAGCATTAATATCAGCGCGACAATCAGAACAAATATGCGCTGAGTCAGCGAAAAACGGATGACGGAAGCGAGCATATTATTCGCCTCCTAAGCCAAGTAATATCCCTTTAACAGCCGCAACAGATTGAGATAATACTTGAATTTGGCTTAGGTCTTGATCGCTCGCAACAATATATTCATCAGAGGTCGAACCTAAAATATCGATACTGAGCGCCGATAATGTTTGCGCTGTTTGGATAAAGATTTGGCTCTCTTGTTGCCAGCTAAATACGCTATTTTTAGGTAACATATACACGGCTTTTTGATACTCGGGTATCACAGTGAGTTGTTGGCCTAACAGTAAGTTACACTCTTGAGGTACCGGCTTTGACCATGCCGTTAAAAACACACCATCAGCAATAGCCGATACTTCATCTATCGAAATATGACACTGATTAATATTTACTGCCGATAATGACGTTGATTGGCTCATGGGCACATTGACTTTAACCCTTATGCTGTCCGCAGGTACTAGCGAAAATAGCTGGGCTCCTGCGGTGTAAGGACTATTGAGATGATTCAGATTGACAATGCCTGCAACAGGGGCTATCACCACTAATGATTCTGTTTTGGCATCGATACTTTGCACCATCTCCATAAAATGCTGCATATGTTCATATTCAAGATGAGTGCTGAAATAATCTTGGCTGATCTCACGCCACTTTTCCGTGCTAATACTGCCACTTTCTAATAATGGTTTATTACGGTCGTAACGCTGCTTGGCTAGTTGATAAAGACTTTTAGCAGCCTCTATTTGAGCCAGAAAATGAAACACTTCAGGACCCGTCAACCTCACAATCGCTTGACCTTTGGTGACGATTTGCCCCTGACCGACTAAGAAAGTCACTTGTTGGATATTCTCAGGGGTCATAACCCAATAATCATTACCGGGTAAACGCTCAATTTGTGCTGGCAGTGAACTACCTTCATAACTGGCTACTTTTCGAGGCTGGATATAGCTCAATTCTAAGTTACCCAAATCTTCAAGCGATATCGACTCCGCGGACGCGATACTGGCGAATAAATAAAAAGGTACGCATAAAAGGCTAACGCCAAATTTGGCCATCATAATGAAATTCCTAAGGCTTGCAGTTGCTGAGAATGAAGTTGTTGCTGAGTGACTTGGTTAAGCGCTAATTGCGATTCAGTATCAAGCGCGTCCATATAGCGACGCAGCCAGATTTCATAGCCAATTTGATTGTGATCTTTCACTTTGGCTAAATGTTCGGTGATGGTTCTGCTTAAAGACAGTCCGCGCTGCAGTAACGCCTGTTGTTGGCGAAGACTTTGCTGTTGCATAGCCAGTTTTTCTGTTTGGGTCTTTAATTCAAGATAGATGCGTTCACTGTTTAGGCTTTGTTCTTGATAATCTTTTTGCCAAATAGACAGATCACTTTGTGATAGTGCCGAGCCAAAACTCAGCGGTACGCTAATCCCTAGGCCTAAATGTTGGTCATTAAATTGATCGCCAGCGGTTTCTTTTGCCGTTAATGACACAGTCCAAGGATCTTGCTCTCCCGCTTGCTGACTTTTGATCATTAACAACTGTTGCTGCTGTTGCAGTGATTGCAAGCGCCACAATGGATGCTGCATTAAGGCCGAGTTAACCGTATCAGGGTTAGCTGAGTCAAGAACAGACACAGGGTGCGATTGTTCTTCTATTTGCTCAGGCATTTCATTTCGGCCTGTTAACGAGCGAAAAAGCGATAGTGCATCAGCTTGTTGCTGCTTAAGATCAATTTGGGCTAGATCAATGTCAACGCGCTCACGTTCTAACAATAATAAATTCACTAAAGGTAACTCTCCAGCATCGGAAAGTTGTTTTTGTTGAGTGTGTAATTTTTCGAGTAAGGTGGCTTTACGATTGAGCTGGCTAAGTTTGACCGATGCGATGCGATTCTCCCACATGCTTTGCCTGAGCAAACCAGATAAGTACAGTCTTTGTAATGCGACCTGCTGACCTTGTAAGTCCTGGGTCAATTGTCTCAGCTGTTTATCACTAGAGTGCAAACTGAATGATTTGATAGGTAGGTTAAGCGATACTTCTTGCTCATAAATGTTACTATTATCAAGGTCGCTAAGGTAACTTAAGTTAATACTGGGTAAGCCGGACAACCAAGTTGAACTGCTTAATTCCACCCCGCGGACATCATTGGTTGATATCTTGTTAGCTTGTGTCGCTTTTAACCTATCTTGGCTGATTTGCAACAGTTGTGGCAGTTGGTTATTAGGCGTTGCATAGCTGTAAGTACCACAACTTATAAACGCGATGAGAAGACATATCTTGATACTAAACTTAACAGCAGACATAAGTGATTTCTGTAACCCAAAATGTATAATCATAATATTCATGTTGGTGTTACATCGCATGGGTAGCATGTATCATAAACCCCCTTATGGTACATATGTACCACAGCGTAAGATTTTGATTTAATTTATTAAATTATCTTGTGTTATTTTTGGGGTTATTTTTTATTATTGCTTTGCGTCAGGATTGTTACCATGAAAAAAGATGTTTTTATTATTATATTATTGCTGTTGATAACGTTATTTAAACTTTTTGACATCTTTGCTGACTTGCAACTCAACCTCCCAACTTGGCATATTGCACAAGAGGGGATCTTAGTATTGCTTACCATCTTGGGCAGTATTTATTTAGGTTTCGATCTGATACGCAGCTCTCGCCAGGTAAAAGCTCTCAGGAGCAAACTCGTAAAAGCAGATAAGCAGATTAATAATATGTCGAGCCAAATGCATGCTGCCAGACAAGAATACAGCCTAACAATTGCAGCACAATTTACTGCTTGGGGATTTACCAAAAGTGAACAACAAGTGGCACTTTTACTGTTAAAAGGCCTCAGTTTCAAAGAAATTGCCGAAGTACGTTTAACCAAAGAAAAAACCGTTCGCCAACAAGCATCAACCATTTATAGTAAAGCACAAGTTGATGGACGCCATACTTTGTGCGCATGGTTTATGGAAGATTTTATTCAGGAATAAAGTCGCAATAAAACGCTAGTGATAATTATTAGCAACTATTTTTAGAGTATGGATTACAGCTCAACACCCATTATGGGTTTTAAGCTGTATTGATAATCGTTGATAACGTATTTCAGTTTAATATCATATTATTGAAATCAACATCTTAATGCTCAATATAATCAGCAGAACCGCAAATACTTTCTTTAACAGTGACACGGGTAACTTGTGGGCCAGTAGTGCACCATAGGGTGCGGTTATAAAACTGGTTACTGAAATTAATACCACCGCAGGCAGATATACATAACCTAAGATATAGTCATTTACTGACGAAAAACTCCAACCATTAATCAAATACCCAATAGTACCTGTAATAGAAATGGGGAGCCCGATAGCTGCAGATGTACCAATGGCCTTCTTAATGTCAATGTTCTGCCATGTTAGGTAGGGGACGGTTAGAGAGCCACCACCAATCGAGACTAATGCTGATATAGATCCTATACCTAAACCCGCTGAAAATAAGCCTGCAGGCCCTGATAACTGCCTTGACGGTTTTGGTTTTTTATTTAAAAACATCTGCGTCGATACAAATGCCATAAATAATGCAAAAAAGATCCCCAGATATAATGAACTTAAATATGAGGCTAAAAATGTTGCAGTAAATGTACCTAAAATAATGCCTAAAACCATACCTTTAACAGCCAACCATACAACCGCACCTTTTGCATTATGAGATCGGAAACTGGAAAAAGAAGTGATCACCATGCAAGCCATTGAAGTTCCCAACGCCAAATGCACTACATGATCGATAGCGATACCGTGCAATAGGAATATAGAGGTTAATGTCGGGACTAAAATCCCACCACCACCGATACCTAATAACCCAGCCATAAAACCGACAAAAGAGCCTAATAATAAAAATAGTAAAATCCACTCAGGTTGTAACATCTTCACTCCATATTCACTATTCAATATTTTTATAAAATCATCGATATAGTCTTAGTATATTGATCAGTTTGTGTGCCGAAAATGACCTTTGGGCTTTGGCGCTTTAATGCGTGGTGAGCAAGGTACTCTGCATATAATCTAGAACAAAACGATGGCGTTTCTCGCTGGCAATTCAAAAGGTTATTTCAGTTGTGCAGCGTGGTAGTTGTGGTTAAGTGATTCATCATTAAATTCATAAATGAGTTGTCATTGCATATGATAAACACCACGAAGTAGGTTGCAGTTAGGCACACTAGGCTATGGTTTGGCATAGGTAATTTTATTGATGTACCAGATCTTGTCGCCTTGGGGAGTACTGACCACGGCTTCATCGTCGACTTGTTTTTTGAGTAAGGCGCGCGCCATTGGTGAGTCGATGGAGATGTAATCTTTGCGTTCGTCATAAATTTCTTCTGGACCGACAATTTTAAACGTTTTGATATCACCTGCATCGTTTTCGATTTCGACAATGGCACCAAAAAACACTTTGCCTTCTTGCTCTGGGGCGTAATAGACGATTTTGAGCTCTGGCAGCAGCTTACGTAAATAGCGCACTCTACGGTCAATTTGCCTTAATAAACGCTTATTGAAAGTGTAATCTGCGTTCTCTGAGCGATCGCCAAGACTTGCCGCCCAGGTGACAATTTTCGTCACTTCAGGACGTTGTTCTTTCCACAAGTAGTCGTGCTCAATTCTGAGTTTGTTATAGCCTTCTAAAGTGATTAGCTTTGTTTTCACGCTGGGTACTCTTCTATGTGGTCGATTAACTGTGCCATGTTGTCTGTTGTTAAAAAATTTACAACTAAGAAGCCGCAATATTTATCTGTGTGTTTTAGCACTTCAGGCCTGATGATGCATTCTTTTTATTGATTATCTTAAAAGCCTTTCGTACTAGCAGCGAACTGATGGTCTTTATGGTATCTTTGGCATAATTTTATTTTAAACCATGTCGAATTCGATTGATTATGCATAATATTGCCCAGATTATCGCTCAAGAACTTAATGTCCGTGAACAACAGGTCACAGCGACCATTGCGCTATTAGATGATGGTGCAACAGTGCCGTTTGTGGCGCGTTATCGTAAAGAAGCAACCGGTGGTTTAGATGACACCCAGTTGCGTAACTTGTTTTCTCGCTTAGGGTATTTACGTGAGTTACACGACCGCCGTGAAGTGATTTTGTCGAGTATTGGCGCTCAAGGGAAATTAACTCCAGCGTTAACTCAAGCGATTAATGACGCCGACAGTAAAACCCGTCTTGAAGATTTATACCTACCATTTAAGCCAAAGCGGCGCACCAAGGGCCAAATTGCTATCGAAGCAGGTATTGAGCCGCTGGTCGATGCTGTGTTGGCTGATCGCCAATTAGATCTAGATAGCAAAGCCAGTGAATTTATTAATCCTGCAGCCGGTTTTGCCGACATTAAAGCTGTGCTTGATGGTGCACGGTTTATTTTAATGGAACGCTTTGCCGAAGATGCAGAATTACTGCGTAAAGTTCGCCAGCATTTAAGTCAGCAAGCCGTTCTTGAAAGCCGCATGGTAAAAGGCAAAGAAAAAGAAGGCGCTAAATTCCGCGACTACTTCGAGCACAATGAGTTGATGAGCAAAATCCCATCACATCGTGCTTTAGCCATGTTACGCGGTCGTAATGAAGGCATGTTAAGCCTATCGATGAATGCCGATCCAGACACCCAAGCTGCTGAAGGCAGTTATTGTGAAGTGATTATTAGCGATCACTTTGGATTGCGTCTCAGCAACAGTAGTGTTGATGAATGGCTGAAAACAGTAGTGACCTCGACATGGCGGATTAAAGTTGCTCTGCAAATGGAAACTGAGTTTATTGCCAAGATGCGTGAGAGCGCAGAAGAAGAAGCTATTAAAGTGTTTGCCCGTAATCTGGGTGATTTATTGATGGCAGCACCTGCAGGTGCTAAAGCGACCATGGGGCTTGATCCTGGGATTCGTACGGGTGTGAAAGTAGCAATTGTAGACAACACAGGTAAGCTGGTGGCCCACACGACTATTTTCCCCCATGCACCACAAAACTTGTGGGACAAGTCGATTCGCACCCTAAGTAACTTAGTCGCAATGCACAAAGTGAGCATTATCGCGATTGGTAACGGTACTGGCTCACGTGAAACCGACAAGCTTACCGGCGAGTTAATTGCGGCCATGAAAGAGACGCATCCAACGCTGACTAAAGTGATTGTCAGTGAAGCGGGGGCATCTGTGTATTCGGCTTCTGAATTTGCTGCTAATGAATTTCCTAATCTTGATGTATCTATTCGTGGCGCTGTCTCTATTGCACGTCGCTTACAAGATCCGTTGGCCGAGCTAGTAAAAATTGAACCTAAAGCCATTGGCGTAGGGCAATATCAGCATGATGTTAGCCAAAGTCAGTTATCGCAGTCGCTGGACGCTGTGGTCGAAGATTGTGTGAATGCCGTGGGTGTTGATTTAAACATGGCATCGGCACCATTATTGGCTCAAGTGGCTGGATTAACCAAAGCTTTAGCCAAAAACGTGGTTGATTTTCGTGATGCGAATGGCCAATTTACTAACCGTAAGCAACTATTAAGTGTGGCCCGTTTAGGGCCTAAAGCTTATGAGCAAGCGGCAGGTTTTTTACGTATTCGTAATGGCGATAATCCTCTGGATTCTTCATCTGTTCACCCCGAAGCCTACAGTTTGGTTGAGTCGATTGCTAACGCTAAGCAATTGCCGTTAACAGAACTGATCGGTAATAGTGACTTGTTAAAACAGATTAACGCTGCCGATTTTGTCACTGACGCATTTGGTATACCTACCATTAATGATATTTTGGCCGAACTAGACAAGCCTGGTCGCGATCCCCGCGGCGAGTTTAAAACCGCGACGTTTAAAGACGGTATCGAAGAGTTAAAGCATCTTAAAGTTGAGATGATTTTGGAAGGCGTGGTCACTAACGTGACTAATTTTGGTGCTTTTGTCGATGTGGGCGTACATCAAGATGGTTTAGTGCATATTTCATCGTTAACCGACAAATTTGTTAGTGATCCGCACACCATAGTCAAAGCGGGTGATGTGGTGAAAGTCAAAGTCATGGAAGTTGATATTGAGCGTCGTCGCATTGCATTAAGTATGCGTCTTGACGAAAAAATCGATACTGAAAAAGCGACCAGACAGTCACAACCTAAGCCACAACATAGTCACCATAAAAAATCAGCCGCGGCTAAGTCTTCAACTAATACCCAAACTGCGGGGCATAATAAACCTATTAATAAGCCAGTCAAAGTGCAGCAAAATGCTGCTATGGGCAATGCGTTTGCTGACGCTTTTGCTAAACTTAAAAAATAGCCTATTAACGCCCAGAATCCACACTCTATATTAATAGAATGTTAATTATTAAAACCCTTTCATCTTAGATGTTAGGGTTTTTTTGCTTATCAGGCCATATTATTGAAACTGAATTAACAAAACAGCAATAATTCAGTTTATATTAAGTGAATCTTAAGTTTCAGAGTGGAATATCGCCACCAATTAAGTTAATAGTGAGTGGCAACATTGAAATTACTAACGCAAACACTATCTCGTATTACCCAGAAAAGTTTCAGTTATGAGGCAATGATCTTCATCATTGCTATTTATTTTGGGTTTGTGCTGAATATTCCGCTAATACGTAAAATCTATGAGTTATCCACAGAGGGGCATGTACTTTTTTCTCTGTCGCCAGCCATTTTACTGACCGGCTGTTTTATGCTGATATTCAGCTTCTTTGCGTATAGATTTGTGTTTAAACCCGTGATGATTGTATTGCTTCTGACGTCATCTGCGGCAATGTACGCCATGCTAAAATATAACGTCATGTTTGATTACGGCATGATTGAAAATATTTTCGAGACCAATTCAGGCGAAGCATGGTCATATGTCAGTCTCCCTTCCGTTGGCTATGTGTTGCTGCTAGGTATTTTGCCATCTATTTTGCTTTATCGCGCTAAATTAACCAGTGGCCCATCATTCGTTAAAGCCATCTTGCAGCGTGTTGGATTTACGCTAGTGAGCTTGGCAATAATCGGAGTTATGGTGCTGTTTTTCTACAAAGATTACGCATCGGTAGGGCGTAATAATAAATATCTTAATAAGATGATTATTCCGGCACATATTTTTAATACAGTTAAGTATTTAAATAACCGTTATTTTACTGAAAAATTAACCTTTAATCCTATTGGTCAAGATGCACACTTGCTGGCTAACAGTAATAACAAGCCGACGTTGATGGTCTTAGTTGTTGGTGAAACAGCCCGCGCGCAAAATATGGCTTATAACGGTTATCAACGTGATACCAATCCTTACACCCAAAATTTAGGGATTATTGCGCTGCAAAATGCGTTTTCTTGCGGGACTGCAACTGCCTACTCTTTACCTTGTATGTTTTCACGGTTGACTCACGATAATTACAACCGTGAAGCTGCTGATGCGCAAAATAATGTCCTAGATGTGATAAAGAATGCCGGTGTTGAAGTCACTTGGTTTGATAGTGATGGCGGTGATAAAGAAGTCGCAGCCCGCTTGACCAAGATTGATATTGCGCCTAACGATGATCCTATATTATGTGATGGTTCAAGTTGTTATGACCAAGTGTTAGTCAATAAGCTTAGTGCTAAGTTGAAGCAAGATGTTGAAAACCAAACTTCTTCAGGCAAAAACAGCTTAAATAATCAGATGATTGCTTTGCATACTATGGGGAGCCACGGCCCGACCTATTGGAAGCGATATCCTGAAAATATGCAGCGATTTTCACCAGCATGCAGTCGCAGTGATATTGAAAACTGTACTGATGAGGAGATCGTCAATGTATATGACAATACCCTAGCGTATACCGACTATATATTAGCCGAAACCATTAAAGTACTGCAGCAATACCAAGATAAATATAATGTCAGCTTAGTGTATCTTTCTGATCATGGAGAGTCTCTGGGTGAAAACGGCATGTATTTACATGGCACACCTTATGCCTTTGCACCTAAGGAGCAAACTCATATTCCTTGGTTTATGTGGTTGCCACAAGACTACACTCAAGCGAAAGGAATGGATCGTCAATGTTTGGTTAATTTAGCTCAAACAGGGACTTTTTCCCATGACAATTTGTTCCACTCATTACTAGGGCTTTATGGGGTTGCAACTTCGGTACATGATCCAAAGTTAGACATCACCACAGCGTGTAAAACTAATTAAAGTGGCCGGATAAATGACCTCATCAATTTCAAATTCATCTTCTAGCCAGCGCAATGACGAGAGCATCAACATGGAAAAAATAGTGGTTAAACGTACCGGTATAATGCGTTTACTTTATACCTGTAAAAATACCTTTAATGGCTTAAAGTGGATGTGTCGCAATGAAGCAGCATTCCAACAAGAGTTACTGCTGTTTATCCCATTAACGATATTTGCTTGTATGGCCAATATTAGCGCACCACAATCGGCTATATTAGTGTTGGCATTACTGTTTGTGTTGTTTGCAGAGCTGGTTAACACCGCCATAGAGGTAGTGGTTGATCGTATTGGCTTAGAGTTTCATACCTTGTCCGGTTTAGCCAAAGATATTGCCTCCGCCTTTGTGTTTATTAGTATGTTAATGGCTGTCATTGTGTGGTGGGTTATTTTGTCGGCATAGCTGACTTAACCCTAGTTGCTAGCTTGTTATGCAAAATAGTTGCAATAAAGACTCATAATCGTTTTAGGTGATGGTTCCTTTTTGCAACATCAATCGCGATGTGGATAAAGGCGTAATTATGATAAAGGACACTCAATGAAAGTGCTGTTAATTGAAGACTCAGAAGCCTTGCGTCGCGGCATTAGAGTTGGCTTAGATCATTTAGGCTATACCGTTGATGAAACCGGTGATGGTTCTGAGGGATTAAGCATGGCGCTGACTAACCAGTACGACTTTATTATTTTAGATTTAATGTTACCTAACGTCGATGGTATCAGTTTACTCAAAAGCATCCGTAAACTGGGTAATCAGGCTAAAGTCATTATTTTATCAGCTAAATCTCAAGCTGAAGATCGAGTCAATGGACTATTATCGGGGGCCGATGATTACCTGACTAAACCTTTTTCGTTTGACGAATTACAAGCCAGATTAATCACTCTTGGGCGACGGGGTGTGCTTAATCAGCAAGTTAAATCGATTTGCATTGCTGACTTTGTTCTCGATACCAGTAATAAGTCTCTGCATGTAAACGGTCACTATATCGACCTGACTAAAAACGAATTTAAAATCGTTGAGTATTTATTTAACAACCCTAAGCAAGTGCTTAATCCTGAACAAATTAGCGAAGCCGTCGTAGGCTCTTTTAACCATTTGTCGAAAAATACTATTGAAGCGCATTTGTCGTCGGTGCGTAAAAAGGTCAAAGCCGTTGGATCAACGCTACCCATTAAAAATAAGCGCGGTTTTGGTTATTTTGTGGGTGAGCACGAATGAAATCGTTAACCACCAATTTAGCCAACACCATGACCTATGTGGTATCGGCTATTTTAATTTTAGTTTTTTTTGCTATTGATATCAGCATAGATAATTGGGTTGATGCTGAATTTGATAATGCGTTAACCGACAAGTCTAATTACCTAAAGACCTTAGTTAAAGTCACTCCCAAAGGTACTGAATTTGATTTTTCTGGCGAATTTATGCCTGAATTTGGCTCATCAACCAAAGCGAGTTTCTTTCAATTATGGCAAGGCTCGAACGTATTCGAGCGCTCTGAATCGTTAACTCAATACAGCGATGCAAATTTACTCAAAAAAGACATACCACTTAACAGTGCGGTTTTTGCTGATGTCGTGTTGCCCGATGGGCGAGACGGTCGAGCAATGGTGTCCTACTTTGAGCCGCAAATTCCCAAAGCAAACCGCGCAATGATAAGCAAAGTCGAACCCATGTGGTTAACGATAGCCATTACAACGGAAGACTTAAGTCAAATTTCAGTGATTATTGATTCCACCTTAGGCATTGGTTTATTGCTGGTTATTGTGCTGATACGCTGGGCCGTCATTAAGGTTATTTATCGTGGTTTAACACCGCTGAACGAATTAAATATGTCTTTAAAAACGGTCAATGTTAATGAAAAACATATTCCGCTGTCTTCCGACTCTGAGCGCTATCTTGAGATTGAACCCATACGCACAGAGCTCAATAAGTTTGTCAAAATTAGCCAACAATACTTACAAACTGAAAAGCGTATTACTGCTGATATTGCCCATGAGCTGAAAACACCTATCAGTGAATTGATCAGTTTGAGTGAAATTTACATTCGTTATCCAGACGATGAGCGCATTGGGGGAAGTTACAAGCAAGATGTACTTAGTATTAGCTTACGGATGAAAACGATAGTTAATAATTTATTATTATTGCAACAAGCCTCATCTGAAAGCATTAATCTGCACTGCCAACCTATCAATATCAATGATCTGATGAGCCGCGTTATCGATGAGCTGGCCTTTAAGTATTCAGCCATCCATGCTCGTTTAATGATTGATAATCGTGCTGCGGATAAAAGTTATCTTATTGATGAGTTTTCTTTACATCTTATTTTAACCAATCTGTTTGATAATGCGCTGTACTACAGTCCAGCAAAATCAATGATTCCAATACGATTAACGTCAGATAGCCAAGGGTTAGTGATTAGTATTGAAAACCAATTACTCACTTGTATTAATGCCAATGATTTAGAACGACTCACGTTACCTTTATTTCAAGCGGAACAATCACGTTCAAATAGCGATCGCCATGGGTTAGGTTTAGCCATTGTGGAAAATGTCGCCAAATTGAACGGGTTTACATTTAGCTTCGAGTTAGTGTCGACAGATAAGATTATGTTTACTCTAAGTATTCCAGTAAAAGCTGACCGTGAGACATGATTATGTTAAGTCAGATCGCATTGAAGAGATAAACGATTGAGCTGAATCGTTAATAAAAGGTTAGTATAGCCTCCCTTATCAGTGAACTTTGATAATGAATCAGAGTCTTAGACTAAGATAGTTTTAGATCCAATGATCCCTGTCTTTATGATTTTTCATTAATATATTGATAAGTAAAAGAATAAAATATTTAATTTGATTGAATAGATCAAATTATTAAGGCCTTATTCATCAGCACAATACGGGTAAAAATACCAACATTAGTCTGTTGTAAATAACAATCATGTTACGTTTGGCTCGTCTTGTTGCATCTAAATTGCGCATGTAGCAAAAAATAACAAAATATCGGAGCAATAAATGGCTGTAAATTCCTTTAGGTATAACGCACGTTCTGCGCTGCCTTCTTCATCACAACATTCACGAAGCTTACTCCAAGCCATTATTATATTCAGTGTTATGTCACTTATTATCTTGAGCTTGAGTCGCCTAGGTTTGTCTTTGTGGCAGGCCGATCGCGTCAGTGATGCGCAAGGTTGGGGTTATATCTTTATTCAAGGTTTACGAGTTGATTTTGCTTCTATGTGTTGGTTATGGGGCATTGCAGCCTTAGGCACAGTTGTATTTTCGGGTGAGCATTTAGTTGGCCGAGTTTGGGTAACAATATTACGAGTGTGGCTAACGCTGGGCTTGTGGGTGATCATTTTCCTTGAAGCATCATCGCCGTCATTTATTGCCGAATATGGTTTTAGACCTAATCGCTTGTATGTTGAATATCTGGTGTATCCAAAAGAAGTATTATCGATGTTATGGGCAGGGCGTAAAGCCGAGCTTATTTTGTCGGCAGTGATCACCATTGCGACCTTATGGGGTGGCTGGTGGTTTACTGGTAAGCTTACGCAGAATATTCGCTATCCTAAATGGTACTGGCGTCCGGTGCTTGCTGTTATTGTGATTGCTGTGACTATATTAGGTGCGCGTTCATCGTTAGGGCATAGACCACTTAATCCCTCATTAGTGGCTTTTTCTGACGATCCTTTAGTTAATTCTCTGGTACTTAATTCATCTTTTTCATTAGTTTTTGCGATTAAACAAATGGGTAACGAAGAAGATGCATCGAAAGTGTATGGCAAGCTAGCTGATCAAAAAGTGATTGATATTGTGCGCCGTGAAAGTGGCAGACCACTGAGTGCATTTACGTCATCCGCCATTCCAACCTTGTCGTTCAATCAAGCTAGTTATACTGGCAAACCAAAGAATCTAGTGATCATTTTACAAGAAAGTCTTGGTGCGCGTTTTGTCGGCAGTTTAGGTGGTTTACCGCTAACACCTAATATTGATGAGTTATCTCAACAAGGGTGGTTTTTTGAAAACCTATACGCTACAGGCACACGCTCGGTAAGAGGTATTGAGGCGGTGACAACTGGCTTTACGCCTACGCCAGCTCGTGCAGTGGTTAAGCTGGGTAAGAGTCAAACTGGCTTTTTTACCATTGCTGATTTATTAAAACAACATGGCTATACCACACAGTTTATTTATGGTGGAGAAAGTCACTTTGATAATATGCGCAGCTTCTTTTTAGGCAATGGTTTTACCGATATTGTTGATCAAGGTGATTATAAAGATCCTGCATTTGTCGCATCTTGGGGGGTGTCTGATGAGGACTTATTGTTCCGTGCTGATGAAGAGTTTTCACGCATGCACAAAGAGGGCAAACCATTCTTCAGTTTAGTGTTTAGCTCAAGTAATCATGATCCATATGAGTTCCCTGATGACCGTATTGAGCTGTATGAGCAACCACAATACACCATGCATAACGCGGTAAAATATGCCGACTATGCCGTGGGTGAGTTTTTCAAGAAAGCCAAAAAATCAGAATATTGGAAAGACACCATATTTTTGATTGTGGCCGATCATGACAGTCGTGTTGGCGGTGCTGCACTAATACCTGTTTCTCGTTTCCGTATCCCAGGGCTTATTTTAGGTGACGGAATTGCGGTGAAGCACGATCCACGGGTTGTGAGCCAAATTGATATGTCGCCGACGTTAGTTTCGTTACTGGGTATTTCAGATAGTTATCCAATGCTAGGCCGTGATTTAACCAAAGAACCTGATTCTTGGCCTGGCCGCGCGATGATGCAATATGATAAAAACTTTGGCTTATTAGAAGGGAATAAAATGACTATTTTACAACCTGAATTACCGCCTGAAAGTGTGACTTATGATTTTGCGACTGAAAAGCTAACGCCAACCAAATTAGATGATGCACAAGCAGAAGCGGCATTAGGTTGGGCGTTGTGGGGCAGCCTTGCCTATAACAAAATGTTGTATCGCTCGGAAAATACACAAGCAAAGCCGACGATCACTGATCTGGCTACTCCCGCAGTATCACGCTAAGATTTTTAACTGAGATTCAATATTTGGAGCGGATTGTTGTTGATAGAATTGACCAATCCGCTGACCAAATTGTTGGTATGCCGCACTTGATAAGCCAGAGTCTATAAACTGGCGTTGTTTGGGTTCTGCTGCTGCTTTAGGGTTATTTGGTTGGGTCTTTAACTGAATATCTTTACGTTGCAGCGCTGGAGTCTGACTAGCAATAATTCTGATGGTCTGAGGCCGAGCCATAGGTGAAGCGGGTATTTTAGACTCAACTGACTGTTGAGCGACATTTTGTTGTTGACGTTTAGTTTGTTCTTGCTGTTTTTTCTCTGCAACAATATACGCGTTAGCACGCTCATTTTGCGGATTTAATTGGCGTTCTTCATGGCCTTTGGTGGGTTCTTGTGGTGGAATAACCGGCGGTTTTTGTTGATTGTCCACACGAGCAAGATCCGTCGCAACATTTGAAGTTGCTAGCGGTATCTGCGGATAATGAGTGGTAATAATCATCTAGACCTTGTCCATAAGATGTGCTGGCTAAATTATAGTCAATATTTCACTAAGGCTAAAGTGTTATTAGGTTATTTTTGGCTGTATTTTATGATCCAGGGTAATAAATGGCTTAAAAATAGCTCTGGATGTGAAATAAAGGGCGCATGGGATGCTTTATGTAGTACGACGTCTTCAATGCTGTCACTTTGCGGTAATGCGCTGATGATCTTTCTCGGCACCAAACTGTCTAACTTACCCCAAATTCGTAACCACGGCTGTTGTATTTGAGCCATTCTTGTACGCAAATCTACTTGCGCTAACATATCCAATCCTTGGGATAATCCTTGTTGTGTCGGCAATGGTTTGCTTAACACTAAGCTTTTTATTTGTTGGATATCCGCTTTGGGATTATCACTTCCCATGGCTTGAATCGCCAAAAATCGTTCAACGGTACGAGTTAAGTCACGGCTTAATTGGCTTGAAAATTGTGCCAATACATCTGGCTGGATACCAGGCCAAGTTGGATTAAGCTCATTTGCTTCCCGGCTCATAAAGCAGGGCGATGAGGCAATCGTCACTAATGCTGCTACAGACTCTGGATAATCAATGGCAATTTGACTCGCAATTAAGCCACCTAATGACCAGCCAATCCAAATTGCCTGCTGTGGAAGTTGCGCTGCAAGTGCTTGTGACCATTGCGTTATGTCACCATCAATGTTGCCACTGAGGCCAAACCCCGGCAAATCCACATAATGCACTCTATACTGGTGCAAGGCGCTTTTTAACGGACTAAAGACTTGGTTATTCACGCCCCAACCGTGTAATAGCACTATGTCTTGGCCTTGTGAGCCTAGGGTATCAATATGCAATGCAGGAAAACTCACGGTTAACACCTCTTTTGAGTCTATTTAATGGAATGAATAGCCAATGCCGTCAATCAATAATTCAATCAACATTACCCACATATTACGTTTATGCGTCAAGCGCATTCAGCGTGCTAGGGTTATTTTACTAGGCAGTTTACCCAACCGTTGCTTGCTGTGCCAGCAAAGGATAGATCAAATGGATTATGAACAATTGTTTGCTAATCAAGTGCTCACTGGTGTATGCCAGGTGTGTTTAGCGGCAAGTTTGTACCAACATGAAGTGTGTTTAGGTTGTGGCCGTGAAATCGCACTGTTGCAAGCATATTGTGGTAAATGCCTTAAACATACGCCCAATGTTGTGGTGGCACCTTGCAGTTATCATCAAGGACTAGGCCCTCTGATTGCCGCGATAAAATACCAACAACAATGTGCACCGCTTAACGCGATAACTCAGCAATTAGCTTGTCGAATTGCCTTACTGATTAAACATGGCATCATTAGGCGACCACAGGTGTTGATCCCTGTGCCTTTGCATCCAAATCGTTTACGACAGCGAGGCTTTAACCAAGCTTGGTTAATTGCGAAACAACTTAGTCGATTAACGGGTATTCCGCTAGACGACAGTTGCTTAACTCGGGTGGTTGATACTGCGCCGCAAACAGGCTTAGCGGGTAAACAGCGGCGCAAGAACTGCCATGGCGCATTCCAGTTACAAGCGGAGATTCGTTATCAGCGTGTTGCGTTAATTGATGATGTGGTGACAACCGGTACAACCGTAGATGAAATAAGTCGATTATTTAGTGCACAATTTGTTCATGTACAAACATGGTGCCTTGCTCGGGCTGAGGCACCGGGATTATTAGATTAGCTCGATTGTAGGTTAGATTAATTCGACTTGAGTAATAACAATATTTTTTATAAATAAAAACAATTGGCTAATACCTGCTGCAAGCCCTGTTATAGTGCGTTTTGCATTTTTTGTGAGCTTAAAAAACGTTGAACTAGATCATTTTTTTACGATCAAATCTCATGGACACTACAAAGCTAATGCAACACAGAGTATCATAGGTCTAATTCTTACTAATTTACTCAGGTACTCCCTGACGGAGCAGGTTTTTATGATCACCATTTCCGATACAGCTCAGGCCCATTTCGTCAAACTATTGGCCGATCAACCTGAAGGCACTCACATTCGTGTGTTTGTTATCAGTCCTGGTACTGCACAAGCAGAGTGTGGTGTGTCTTATTGTCCACCCGATGCTGCTGAAGCTGATGATGTTGAACTGCCTTTTAATGGCTTTAGCGCCATGGTTGATGAAAAAAGCGCGCCATTTTTAGATGATGCTAGCATTGATTTCGTAACTGATCAGCTTGGTTCGCAGTTAACCTTAAAAGCACCTAACGCTAAAATGCGTAAAGTGTCTGGCGATGCACCTCTTGTTGAACGTATTGAATACGTTATTCAGTCAGAAATTAATCCACAACTTGCCAGCCATGGCGGTAACATCATGTTGGTAGAAATTACCGACGCGGGTGTTGCAGTATTGCAGTTTGGTGGTGGGTGTAACGGTTGTTCTCAAGTTGATATCACTTTAAAAGATGGTATCGAGAAGCAGTTACTAGACATGTTCCCTACAGAATTGACTGGGGTGCGTGACGTGACAGAACACCAACACGGTGATCATTCTTACGCGTAAGCATAACGAATTGCACACTACAAAAACGCGACCTCACCGGTCGCGTTTTCGTTTGTTACACTGATATATTCATGTCAATTCGTCGTCTCGAGTGAGCACTTCAAGTAATTCTATATCAAAGAATAAATCAGAGTTTGCTGGAATACGATCACCCATTTGACGCTCACCATAGGCTAAATGTGCCGGTACTGATAATTGTCTTTTACCGCCAACATTCATACCGATAATACCTTGGTCCCAACCTTTAATCACTCTGCCTGTGCCGATAACACATTGAAATGCATCTGACGCATCAAACTGAGTGCCATCGGCTAAACGTCCACTGTAGCGAGTGGTAATTAATGCCCCTTTTACTGCCGCTTTACCCTTGCCGATCTCAAGGTCAGTAATAATCAATTGTTCGGTCATGCTGTTCTCATTGTGACTAATTAGATAATAGTTAAACACTAAATTGGCTTTATTGTACTCCAAGATTAGCTGCTAAAAAGCGTTCTATTTCAATAAATGTAGTAAGACGGTGTTGGTTATTACTTAAGTAATGATCGCCATTTTCTAATTCGATATACTTTACTGGCTTCTGTAAATCCTTAAGCGCATCATACATTTTTTCACTTTGCTCTACGCGCACCACACGATCTTTCGTACCGTGGATTAATAACACTGGTACCTTAATACTGGCCACTTTGCTAATCGGTGATCGCTGATATAAATCGTCGTAATCATCACCAATTTGTTTTTTAACAATTTTGCTATTGTCGTATCCACGCGATGATTTAACTAATTCTTCAAGGTCTGTCACGCCCGCAACACTAATGGCACATTGATACAGATCAGGTGTGATAGCCACACCCATTAATGCGGCATAACCGCCGTAACTCGCACCAACAATACACATGCGCTTAGGATCGCTAATACCTTGGCCTATCAGCCAGTGAGCACCATCCTCAATGTCGGTTTGCATCTCTAGGCCCCAGTTTTTAAGACCCGAGCTCATAAAGTTGAAGCCATAACCTGCCGAGCCACGAAAGTTCATTTGCAGTACCGCATAACCGCGGTTAGCTAAAAACTGCGCCCAATAATCAAAGGTGGTTGAGTCATAGCTAATTGGCCCGCCATGAGGAAAGATAATAGTCGGTAAGTTTTTGGCGATAGCGTCTTTTGGGGTGGTTAAAAAGGCTTCAATGGCTAAACCATCGCGAGCCTGGTAATTAACCGTTTTAGGTGTTGATAATAGCTCTGGTGGCAATCGGCTGTATCGATAAGCCACAGGGTAAAGTGCATTTTGATCTCTATTGCCAAAGTAATACGCCCCAGATTCAATTGGGCCAGTTGCATAAACGATGTAACGACGTTCATCATCACTGAACTGGGTGATGGCATTGTGTGACTCGGGTAATGCTGCCGTTAGACCATTATTCAACTTGATATAGTCTTGATCCCAGAACAGATATTCACCTTCAATGTCGGTGCTTAAACCAATCACTTTTTGCTTTAGTTCAGAATAAACTAACCAGCCTTCAACATCGTAATTTTCATTGTGAAACACCAGCTCTTTAGTCAATGTTGGGTCAGTTAAGTTGACTTTAAAGATGGCTTTTAGACCTTGATGATAGGCGCTGATATACAAGATATTAGGATCATGGTCGAAACCGATAGGCCAGATGACATCTTCTGCTAGCGCTTCGAACTCCCATAATATACGCAGATCTTCACCCGCTGCTTTTTGCTCGTAAATACGGTAGCTTGTGTCATCGCGATAAATACCAATACGCACGTTGTGCTGCCTATCGGTTAACCAGTCTCCAATATGCAGACGTGCCGGTTGTAATGTCTTGATAGCGCCGGTTTTTAAACTGACTTTAATGACGCTTTCATATTGTGGTTTAGAACCTAAGCCTTTAATTTGCATTAGGATATGACCGGGATCATTGTCAAGGTAGTCAATAACCGATGCTTGTAATTGCGGTAACCCATACCCGTAAAAGCGCGATAGCGAGTGATTAGAAAAGACACTTGTGGTTTTGTTGTCGCTCAGTGTGTATTTCATTAAGCGGGTTTCGGTTGTGGGTATGCCTCGACGAATAGAAGGATATTTAGATTCGATTAAGATGACATCATCATTTGCCCAGGTTAACGATAAGATGACAAATTTTTGGTTGTCAGTCTGTAATGGGAAAATATCTTTATTGGTTTTAATGTCGCGAATAGAGAGTACTTGACCTTCAAGCTCATTAGTACTGACTCGAATGAGAGATGCTATTTTTTTTCCGTCCGGCGATAAGCTAACAAAGCGGACATCTGGGATGCTGGCGAAGGCTTCTACAGGCAGGGGGTTGGCAAAAGAGCTATGCGAAAATAGACATAAACTAACAACAAGCCATAAAATCCGTTTCATTAAAGATCCGTTTGAAGAGCGATAACATGTTGTTAGGATGTTACATTTTTATAGCGAGGTCTTCAATATATTATACGCTCACCAGTTGATACCTGAGTTTATAATAATAGTGCCAGCCGAGTGTTACACTTCGACATAGCATGAATATCGACATCGCAGCCCAAAGGCTGTGGTTGCCCCAAGCTTGCAACAGGTACCAACTCGGAAAGTAAACTGCAAAGGTCGCGATTATCATGCTATTCCGCATGGTTTGTCCTTGTGCCGCGCCAATATATACCCCATCAAATAAATAGCAGCCAAACGCCAATATAGGCATAAAAATGAGCCAGATTAAGTAATTATTGGCAGTATCTTGCACCGCTTCTATATTGGTTAATAGCTGAATTATCCACGGCCCTGCCAACCAAAATAGTAGGCTAAATAATCCTGCCACTATTGCCGACCAGCAAAAAGCTAACACTACACTGTCATGGAGTAAGGTTGGATTTTTTTGACCAAATGCGCGGCCCACTTCTGCTTCGGCGTAATAGGCTATGCCGTCTAATGCATAAGAGATCAGCATCAGTAAATTAAGCAGCACGGCATTAGCGGCAATAATGTTGTCACCTAAGCCGGCACCATAAAAAGTCATAAAGCTAAACGCGGCTTGTAAGCATAAACTGCGAATAAAAATATCACGATTTAAGGTGAGTAAACGAGCATAACCGCGCCAAGATAAATGCGCGATAACCTGGCTTAATTTGAGTCCACCCATATCAATAAGTTGGCGTTTAACCATGACTAATGCCACTGAAAAAGCACAGATGTCAGCAATAACCGATGCTAATGCCGCGCCTTGCACATTCCATTTAAATACCATGACAAATACAATATCGAGAATAATATTGACGCTGTTGGCGATAATCAGCTGCCACATAGCCGCTTTGGGCTTTTGGCGCCCAAGCAACCAACCCAGTAGCACTAAATTGGTTAGGGCAAAAGGCAAGGACCAGATTCGAATCGACACATACTGGCGGCAATAGAGCATGACTTGCTCACTGGCATCACTGAGACTGAGCGCTAAATTGAGCAGAGGAGATTGCAGCATGACGCCAACGAAACCTAAGGTTAATGCTAAGCTGCAACCTTGTATCAGTAATTGTTGCTGAGTTGAGGTATCATTAGCCCCGAAGGCTTGCGCGACAAGTCCGGTGGTGGACATACGTAAAAAACCAAGCAACCATATCATCAAGGTGATGATGGTACTTCCTAAGGCTACGCCACCAAGATAATAAGCGTGTCCTAGATGCCCAATCACAGCTGTATCAACTAATCCTAAGAGCGGAATGGTAATATTAGACAGGATCATGGGTGTTGCTAATGCCAATAATTGACGATTTTTTTGGCGATTTAACAGTAGTGTACTAACTGACATAGGTATGAATAATCATGGTTAAGAAAATAGCGTTATGGTTGGCATTGCTCAGTTTGAGTGTATTGCATTTAGATGCCAATGCAGTGGTTATTTTACAGTATCATCATGTGTCTGAAAACACGCCTAAAAGTACCAGTGTGACCCTGAGTCAGTTTGCTGAGCAAATGCAGTATTTAGCTGATAATGATTTTACGGTTATTTCTTTAAGCGATGCTGTTGATAGTATTAAGCATAACACGACCTTAAATCATAAAAGTATTGTGATTACCTTTGATGATGGCTATGACAGCATTATTGAAAATGCGGCACCTATTTTAGCCACACACAAGTTTCCCTATACGGTATTTATTTCTGTTGCTCCGATTGAAGCAGGTTACCAAGGGATGATGAGCTGGCAAGATATTAACACTCTGTCAGAGCAAGGGGTGACAATAGCGAATCACAGTTGGGGGCATGAACATTTAATTCGTCGCCAAGGTAAAGAAACCCAAGACCAATGGCAAGAACGAGTTGAAGACAATATTCTCGCAACGGAAGCCGAGATCTTAAAACGTACTGGCCAAAGCGTAAAAATGTTTGCTTATCCTTACGGCGAATACACTAGCAAGTTAGAAGCTATTTTGACTAAACACGGCTTTGTTGGTTTTGGTCAGCAATCGGGGGCCGCTGGAGAGTATGCTTCATTAACGGCGTTACCGCGTTTCCCTGTGGCCAATGCTTACGCTGATTTGGCGAGTTTGAAGGTCAAATTTTCCAGTTTACCTATGCCTGTAACTAAGCAAAATATAAGCGACCCTCTACTTGTATCTGGCCAATGGCGACCTAAGTTAATATTAACCCTCGATACTGAGGATATTTATCCACATCAGGTGATGTGTTTTATTCAAGGGCAAGGCCCTAAAAAGCCCATTTGGTTAAGTAAAAATCGCTTATCGATTCAGGCATCATCAGATTTAGCCCCTGGACGTTCGCGTTATAATTGTACGGCACCGAGCAAAACAAAAACCGGTTATTATTGGTTTTCACAAGCGTGGATCCGCCCGCAAGATAATGGGCAGTGGCTTGAAGAATAATGTTATCTCAGTTAGTTACTGTTGCGAATAATGAGTCCGCGCTATTGCCAGGATTTTACTATTTGCTCAAAGTCAGCAATCAGTTCTGCATTAAGAATTTGCGCTAATTGGCCGGGTTGAGGTTTTGGTTTAAATACCGCAATCTTTTCTACTCGGGGCGAAACTAATACATAAGATGCGCTATGGTCTACCTGATAATCGCTACCGTCTCCAACCATAGCGTATACAAAGCCTAAGTCACGACTAAAGGGAAACAAATCAGCGTGTTGTGCAGTGACCGCTATAAAGTCCTGATTAAAAAAATTGATGTAATCCAAACGTTTCGCTTGAGTGTCGCGTTTAGGATCTGCCGACACAAACACCACTTGTATATTCTTGGCTATTTTTTGTAGCTGTGGATAAGCCGCGGCGAGTTTATTCAAGGTAGTAGGGCATACATCAGGGCAAGCAGTGTAACCAATAAAAAATAAGCTCCATTTACCTTGTAATGATTGGTTATTGAAGGTGTTGCCGTACTGGTCTGCTAATGTAAATGGTGCTAATGCTCGCTGTTGTTCAAATACATAACTGGTTGCCAGTACCATAGGTTCTGTTTGCATCTTTTGGTAAGCAACACCTCCGCCTATGGCTAATAATATCAGCCCTAATGCTATGATTATTTTCAATATATTTCCTTTTCTAGGTTAAGTGTTTACCCAAAAATAATGGTCTACTAATAGAACAATAAATAACACCATTAAATGATAAATTGAGAATTTAAACACCTGCATCGACAGTTCTGGATAATCATGAAACTTTAACTGCCACGCTTTATAGATAAAGCCACAACTGAGTAGGGTAGAGCCGACCAAATAGATTGGACCACACATACCGACTAAAACAGGCAGTAAACAGGCAATGGCGAGTAAAATAGTGTAAAGCAAAATACAGGTTTTGGTAAATTCTACCCCGTGCGTTACGGGGAGCATTGGAATATCAACTTTGGCATATTCTTTACGACGGTGAATCGCTAACGCCCAAAAATGCGGTGGGGTCCAAGTGAAGATAATAATCACAAGTAATAGGGCGTAACCATGCATTTCATTGGTTATCGCGGTCCAGCCAAGTAATGGTGGCATAGCGCCTGCTAATCCGCCGATAACGATATTTTGTGAAGTTGCTCGTTTAAGGTAAGCGGTATATACCAAGGCGTAGCCGATTAAACTGGCAAACGTCAGCCAAGCGGTTAGGGGATTGACTAAGGCATACAGTACCACAAAGCCTAAGGCTCCGAGAGACACCGCAAATGCAGCCGCTTTAGTTGTCGATATTTTACCTTTGGGTAAAGGTCGGTTGTAAGTGCGGGCCATCAAGCCATCAATTTTGCGATCGATTAAATGATTAAATGCTGCCGCTGCCCCCGCCATCATTGCAATGCCTGCCATACCAGCAACTAAAGGTTGCAGCGGCACTATGCCCGGTACCGATAAACACATGCCAACCAATACGGTAAGTAGCATAAGTGCAACTACTTTTGGTTTGGTCATTTCAAAATAAGCGCGCCATTGTAGGGTTAATTTAGGTTGAACCTGACTAATAGTAAGAGGTTTTGTCATGGTCGATCCTCGCTTATGCTTTACGCCACAGGGCGTAATTAATAAAGACTAAGGTAAGCAGCAATAAGGCTGCACCTGCATTGTGTGATACCGCGATGCCCAAAGGTAAATTCATCACCACATTGCTAATACCCAGTCCGACTTGGGTGATTACCAATAACAGTAATAAGTAACCACTGTTTCGCATTACATGTGATTGTGCATAACGTAATTTTAGCGCTAGTAGGATCAATGTTATGGCAGTAACAACGGCCCAAACTCTATGACTGACATGAATGGTCATTCGAGTTGCATAGTCTAATACCCCAAATTCAAAACTAGGATGATCGCCTTGGAACGGTGAAAAAGCATCGGCAATACGTAAGTTATCGACCCAGTTACCTTCGCAAATGGGTAACGAAGTACAGGCTAGAGCCGCGTAATTCGATGAGGTCCAGCCGCCGAGTACAATTTGAATGACTAATACTCCTAGACTGACTAAAGCTAACGGAACCAGTTTGCGGGCATAAGTATCACCTCCTGGGATCCGTAATGGCTTAAGCCTAAGGTACAGCAGTAGTAACAAGGCAAATAGACTAAAACCGCCAATAAGATGTGCCATCACCACAATAGGCATTAGTTTCATTGTGACAGTCCACATGCCAAGCGCTGCTTGAAATACAATTAAGACGGCTATAAAACTGGGGAGTTTTTTCGGTGCATGAGGTTGTTTAAGGCACAATACAAGGATAGCTAATACCATTAATCCTAATGCACCGGCGATGTAGCGATGGATCATTTCAAGCCATGCTTTTTCTGGCTCTATGGTCATTTGTGGAAAATGCGTTTCGATTTTTGCTAAGTCATGGCTTGCACTGGGTACTGCTAAATGGCCATAACATCCAGGCCAATCAGGGCAACCCAGTCCGGCATCAGATAAGCGTGTGTAAGCCCCCATTAAAATGACCGCTAAGGTAAATACCAAGGTAAATTTTATCAGCCGATTAATGGTCATTAGCCCACCCTCGATAATTTAAGCATTTTGCGTAAATCAGCAATCATGGCTTTACCTTGGGCAATATTGGCGTCGTGGCCAATCACATTGTCATATTGCATCACCAGGCTGCCAAGAGGATCGACAATGATCAGCTGTTGTTCAGTCAACAATGTTGCAAGTGCCTCATTGGCATTGACTTGATCAAAACCGATATTCAATTGTTTGAGTATCTTGGTGTCGCTGTGATTATTCACCACTATGATCGGGATAACGCGATCTCTATCTTTGCCTAGTGCGATATAGCTCTGGTGTAAAATATACAGACGTTCTTGACACTGCTCGTTACACTGCTCGGGGAGAAAAAAAAGTACCTGCCAAATATGTGGTTTAGGGTTTTCCATGGCTAAGTTGGCATAACTCACTTCGGGATTGATCAGTGCCCCCTTGTTCGTCGCCGCACCATTATAGAGTTCTAGGCTTAGCACTAACTTGGCTATTGCAACCGGTAAAATAAACACCAGCAGTAATACGATTAGCGCTTTATTGCTCTTTTTCGGTAGGGAGTTCATTCCATCTCCTCTTTATCATATTGATATTATTGTTAAGTTATTTATTCACGACGAGAGTTAACGTCGATATTGTCGATATGCTATCCAGCTCATTAATCCTAAAAATACTCCTGCCATAGTGAACCATTGCAAGGCATAACCTTGATGCTTCTGCGCCGATAATGGGATCGGCACCCAAGGTTGCGGTAAGTTGTAGCGCGGGACATTTTCTGGTTGTAGCACTACAGGTATTAGCGAATGTTCTAACATGTCAGCTAATGCTGCAGTGTTGATGTTTTGAAAACGTATTGGCGCATCGGCGCGTTGTTCAGCATCTAACTGATCACTAAATGGATTGGTTTGTTTTTGATATACCCGTCCATAGAGGGTGTAGTAGCGTATTTCTAGTGGTTCAAGTTGAGGCAATATTCGACGGTCTTTGTTGGCTGCAACAAAACCTAGTTCAACGAGTATCCAAGGCTGCTCTGGGGTTATTTCAAACACTTGGTAAGCTAAATATCCCACTTGCCCCTGATACACCTGATTGTCTAACAGCATTATTGTGTTATTAACGGGTTTTGCCAAAATCGATAAGCGGTAACCTGTGAGCAATGCCGCCTCTGACTCAGACCCAGTGGGTAACTTTGATAAATTAACCAGTGCTAACATTGCCTCATAATTGAGTGCATGCTGCTGTTGGCGCACAAGTAATGTGCTTTGCCACTCTTGTTTAAACGCTGCCCGTGATAATTGCCACAATCCTAACTTGACCAATAAGCCAAACACGACCAAAGTAATCATTACAAATAACACCCGAGACACACCCACACTCCTAAAAGGATTGCCTGTGACAACACCTTTCATTGTTAAGTTAGTTTTAGTCTCGTTGCTTGTATTCATATTATTTAACTTAGCTAGAGCCTTATTTATTATGGTTAAAGGGCAGCATCAACAATCAATGAGCCATTATCTTGGTCGTAGAGTGTTATTTTCTGTTGTCGTGATTGTGGTGCTGCTGGTGGCCTTAGGGCTAGGCTACATTCAACCTAACCCCAGACCTTATTAGTGCTGATTTACAGCACATAAACAAAAATGAATAAGCATAGCCAAACCACATCAACGAAGTGCCAATACCAACTACCCGCTTGAAATGCGAAATGTTTGTCGGGGGTAAAGTGACCCTTGATAATTCTGAGTAATAAAATAATCAAGAACAGGGTACCAATCGTCACGTGCATACCGTGAAATCCGGTTAACAAAAAGAAGGTGTTACCGTACACTCCTGAAGACAGGGTTAGGCCCATTTCTTGATAGGCATGGCTGTATTCTTCGACCTGTAAACTGAGAAACGCAATCCCCAAAATCACCGTTAACGCTAACCAGATGATCAACGGTTTACGATTGGCTTTTTCGAGATTGATGTGGGAAAAATGCAAGGTAACCGATGAGGTTAACAGGATGATGGTGTTGATTAATGGTAAACCCGTCCATGGCATCGCCTCGGTTGCGCTACCATCAGGTGTTTTCACCAAAGGCCAAATTGCTTCAAAGGCAGGCCACAGTACCTCATGAGTCATGGCATTGTTCGATGCGCCACCAAGCCAAGGTACTGAAATCATACGTGCATAAAATAATGCGCCAAAAAAAGCCCCAAAAAACATAATTTCTGAAAAAATAAACCAGCTCATTCCTTGCCTAAATGAACGATCCATTTGTGGTGAGTAAAGTCCTGCCATTGATTCATCAATAACTGTTTTAAACCAACCAAAAATCATAAAGATAATCACGGCAAAACCAGTGATTAATATGTAACTTCCTGAGGTTTTTTCAGTGGCTAATTGTTGTACATAAGTGCCTGCGCCAAATGCAATTAAAAATAAGCCTATAGCACCGATTATCGGCCAAGCACTCTGGTTTGGCACATAATAAGTTTGATACTTTGTGGTCATTTTGCTGCTCCTTGCTCTACGACGATCGTCTGTTTATCGGTGATGTCATAGAGGGTATAAGAGAGAGTCAATGTATTAATAGACGCGGGTAAATCCGGGTCCACGTAGAAAATCAATGGTAATTCTGCTGTTGCTGATGCAGCCAAGGGTTGTTGGTTAAAGCAAAAACATTCCGTTTTATTGAAGTACGCCGCTCCTTGTCCAGGTGATACTGAAGGGATTGCTTGGCCTACTGTGTCGTGTGCAGACAGGTTTTTAACCAAAAATTGTGCGTGAGTGAGCTCACCAGGATGCACGCTTATTTGGTTAACTTTAGGGCTAAATTCCCATGGCATATCTGACTGAACTTGGGTCACAAATTCAATGGTAACGGTACGGCTTTTATCAACCACTACCGCTTCATAGCTACTGGCGCTATTTTGGGTTTTGCCATTAATCCCCAATGTATCGCAGAGCACGTCATAAAGCGGTACCAATGCAAAACCAAACCCAAACATACCAATTGATCCAGCAATCAGCATGATTAATAACTTACGATTTGATTTTGTTGGCTGTGTCATCTCATTTTATCTCCGGCGGAGTGGTAAACGAGTGATATGGCGCTGGACTGGCAATGGTCCATTCCAAACCTTCTGCAGCTTCCCAAGGGTTATCGCCAGCCGGTTTGCCACCTTTGATACATTTGAGCACCACAGCGAGAAAAATAAACTGCGATAAACCAAATGCAAATCCACCAATCGAAACAATTTGATTCACATCGGCAAACTGTACTGCGTAATCTGGGATTCGACGAGGCATACCCGCCAAGCCCAAAAAGTGCATTGGGAAAAACAGCACGTTGACAGAGATCACTGAGCACCAAAAATGCCACTTGCCTAAGGTTTCGTTGTACATATTACCGGTCCATTTTGGCAGCCAATAATATGCCGCCGCCATAATGGAAAATATCGCCCCAGTCACCAGCACATAATGAAAATGCGCCACTACAAAGTAAGTGTCGTGATACTGAAAGTCAGCAGGGGTGATTGCCAGCATCAAACCGGAAAAGCCACCAATGGTAAACAGAATGATAAACGCCACCGCAAATAGCATTGGTGTTTCAAATGTCATCGAACCGCGCCACATGGTAGCAACCCAATTAAACACCTTAACCCCGGTGGGAACCGCAATTAGCATGGTGCAATACATGAAAAACAACTCGGCGAATACCGGCATGCCTGTGGTAAACATATGATGTGCCCATACTAAGAACGACAGCACAGCAATACTGGCAGTAGCGTAAACCATAGAGGAATAGCCAAACAATTTCTTGCGGCTAAAGGTCGGTATAATGGCTGAGATAATGCCGAATGAGGGTAAAATCATGATGTAAACTTCTGGGTGACCGAAGAACCAGAAAATATGCTGGAACATCACTGGGTCACCGCCACCTGCAGCATCGAAAAAGCTGGTACCGAAAAACTTGTCGGTTAACACCATAGTCACTGCGCCTGCGAGCACTGGCATCACCGCAATTAATAAAAAGGCAGTAATTAACCAAGTCCACACAAACAAAGGCAGTTTCATCCATGTCATGCCAGGAGCGCGCAAGTTAACAATGGTTACGATAACGTTAATCGCGCCCATTATCGAGCTGATACCCATGATATGGATGGCGAATACAAATAGAGCGGTGCTATCAGGGCTATAAGTGGTTGATAGCGGTGCGTAGAATGTCCAACCAAAGTTAGGACCACCGCCTTCCATGAATAGCGAACTGAGTAATATGGTAAACGCGAACGGTAAAATCCAAAAGCTCCAATTATTCATCCGCGGTAAAGCCATGTCTGGTGCACCGATCATCATTGGAATTAACCAGTTAGCTAATCCGGTAAAAGCCGGCATCACTGCGCCAAATACCATGATAAGACCATGAACCGTGGTCATTTGATTAAAAAAGTTAGGTTCTACTAGCTGTAATCCAGGCTGAAATAACTCTGCCCGAATGACCATTGCCATGGCGCCACCAGTGAGAAACATAATAAAACTAAACCATAAGTACAGCGAACCGATATCTTTATGATTAGTTGTGAGTAGCCAGCGCATGAGCCCTTTCGGCGCTCCGTGATGATCATCATGAGCGGTAGCTAGTGTATCGTGCGTTGTTGTGCTCATTGTCTTCCCCTACTGTCCATGGCTAGCGACATCGGCAGGTTGCACCGCCTCGCCAGAATTATTGCCCCACGCATTGCGCTCATAAGTAATCACCGCGGCCATCTTTTGTGGGCTAAGTTGACTACTAAATGCCTGCATCGCGGTGCCTGCTTTACCGTGCATAACGATATCGATATGTCCGCTAACCGGTCCGGTAACCACAGGGCTGCCAATAAGTGAAGGGAAAGCGCCTGGCAAACCAGCACCAGAGGCTTGATGACATGCGGCGCAAGTGGTGGCATAAACCTGCTCACCTTCTGTGATTAATTGCTCCAAGGTTAAGGTCGGCAGATCTTCAATGGCAACAACCTCTGGTGTTACAGCCTTTGCGATGGTTTCAAGAGCCTGAGTCGCTTTTTCTGTCGCAGTATTGGTGCTCTCAGTTGCTGTTGCGGCCATTGTGCTTTCAGTCTTATTTGCTTCAGTACTTGCTTCATTGCCGCCAGAGAAATTACTCACATCAGCAGCTTGAACAACATCACCGGTATTATTGCCCCAAGCATTACGCTCAAAGGTAATCACTGCGGCAATCTCTTGGGCGGTAAGTTGCTTGGCAAAGGCTTGCATTGCGGTTCCTAGTTTACCGTTTAAGACGATGTTGAGGTGACCTGCAACAGGGCCTTTTATGATAGGACTGCCAATTAGTGATGGGAATACACCTGGAAGGCCCGCACCATTAGGTTGGTGACAAGCGGCGCAACGAGCAAGATAGATCTGTTCGCCTTGGGTGGTTAACTCTTCAAGAGATAAGGTTTGTGACAGTGATGCAGCCGCCGCAGCAGCGGCATTACTGGCCAGTTGCTTTTGCTCTACTAACCAATTATCAAAATCTGTCTCTGATAATGCTTGCACCACAATTGGCATAAATCCATGGTCTTTACCGCACAATTCGGCACATTGGCCACGATAAATTCCGGGCTTATCAATGCGGGTCCATGCTTCATTAATAAAGCCTGGATTGGCATCTTTTTTAACCGCAAAAGCCGGAACCCACCATGAGTGGATCACATCATCTGATGTCATTAAAAAACGCACTTTTTGGTTAATGGGCAGTACGAGTGGTTTATCGACTTCAAGAAGATAATGCTCTCCTTTAGTCTCTATGCCATCGATTTGATCTCTGGGGGTCGATAATGTGCTGTAAAATTCGATGTCTTTATCAAAATAGCTGTAATGCCATTTCCACTGCGACCCAGTAATTTTGATGGTGAGATCCGCATTGCTGGGATCTTCCATGGCAATTAAGGTTTTAGTGGCTGGAATAGCCATGGCGATTAAGATGATGAAAGGAATGACGGTCCAAGCTATTTCCACTTTAGTACTTTCGTGAAAATTTGCCGCAACAGCGCCTTTTGATTTGCGATGGTAAATCATTGAATAAATCATGATCCCAAACACCACTAACCCAATGGCACAACAGATATAAAGTATCGTCATGTGGAGGCCATAAACCTTACCACTGATATCTGTCACGCCTTGAGTCATGTTGAGGGACATTTCTGATGCCCCAAGCGGAAGTGCTATAAACACCACCAGTAAACAATACCACCATTGCTTCACAAGACTGCTCCTCTGTTCATTGCAAATAGCAATTACAAAGAAAAGTCACACAGTAATTCTCTGCTCTATGCAAACTTTTCGGTTCCCGAAAAAAGTTTGATGACCTCAAAGTACCTTGGTGGCAGTAAACAGGTTGTTTACGGTTTTATTATTAGCGGTGCACCACGCTTGTACCTACTACAGAACTTATCAATATTGAGTTGGCTCATTTGTCTGAAAGTAATCTTAATCACTGTCATTCACGTCCAATTAAAGATGAATAATATTTCATCCTTGGGAACAACATTAGCTGTAGATTAAACATTGATCAAGATCACTTTGTTGGCTAATTGACTGAAAAAAGATGAAAAAAAGCCCTGAATTCAATACAGGGCTTGGTAAGTAAGGGTTAATGCTTAGTGAAATGAGCAAAAATTACTTGTTCCATTTATTAATGTAGGGCTAACAAGTTGATGTTTGTGAGGTAAGTGAGCATTCACATCCTCAATTACCACACCTAAAGCCCGTGCACTTTTAGCCACAATTTCTAATCGACGACTATCACGAGCGTCAAGTGAGCTTGTCCAAGTGACGACAGCACTTGATGTTCCACTGGTAAGCGCTTTTTCCATCGCCCATAAGGTTTCGACTTCGTCTTTAGTGTGCACCAGTAAAATACGGTCCATTCTCACGCCAGCATTTGCCAGCATATGTTTATAGCCAATGTGTGGTGGGCTAATTAACACAATCCATCGACCTTGTTGGCTCAATGTGGCGAGTTGACTACACAACTGGCTCAACTCAGCTTCACCTTGGGTGACTGTTTGTAATGTGCGAATGGTTTGGTTGCCATGCAATTCTGTTTCAGCTAAATCTACCCATAAGCCTGGGTGACGTGGCGCGATGCCCATTAGTTTGTTCATAACCAATCTCCATTACGGATAACGCCAACGGCAAGCCCTTCGATGGTTAGGCTTTGGCAACTTAAATCAACTTTAATCGGGGTGTAATCGTCATTTTCTGCGTGCAGATAAATCACATTACCTTTTTGTTCAAATCGTTTTACGGTGACGTCATCATCAACACGCGCTACTACAACTTGGCCATTACGTGCTTGTTGCATTTTATGAACCGCGAGTAAATCGCCTTCTAAAATACCGATGTTCTTCATGCTGTCACCACGAACGCGCAACAGAAAGTCTGCGGCAGGTTTAAACATGCTCGGGTCGACTTGATAATACTGTTCAACGTGTTCTTGAGCCAAAATAGGCTCACCAGCTGCAACTTGTCCAATCAGAGGCAAACCGGTTTCAATCTGTTCTTCATGAGGTAAGCGAATACCTCGAGAGGTTCCAGGCATGATCTCGATAAAGCCTTTTTTGGCTAATGCTTTTAAATGCTCTTCGGCAGCATTAGCACTTTTAAAGCCAAGACGTTTCGCAATTTCAGCACGAGTGGGTGGCATACCTGTTTCGGCGATATTGTTTTTAATTAAGTCTAATATTTCTGCTTGGCGCGGCGTTAACGGTCTCATGATGATTCCTGTCTTTTTATACAGTGACTGTCATTATATACAGTGTTTGTGTTCGTGCAAGTATTAACCAACTATTTTTTGTGTTTTATTGGCTTTTTGTAACTTAAATAAATGTTTTTATTAGTTATTATATATGTTTTATCTTGCACTATGTCTTAAAGTGAGAGCTTACACGTAAAGATAAGTCGGCCAGATAGTGTAAGCAGGGTGGTTTCTGGTATCCTATACGACAATATTACAATGGCTTATGTTGCGAAAATAACCATGTCAAAACCAGATTCAATATTTTTACAAGCATTAAAATGGGTTCAGAAATGGATGGTACAGACCATTGTGGTGCCCCATGATCCGTTTGATGACCTCAATATAGATCCGACCAAGCCCTTGGTTTATTTGATGAAAACGGAATCTATTAGTGATATTGCCGCCTTGAGCGAAATCACTGAAGGATTTGGTATGCCAAGTCCTTATGAGCCGTTACAGCTTGATGGTTTAAGAGTGCCTCGAGTGGTGTGTTTAGAGGGGCGTAAACCTCTATTTGGTAAACGTGAAAGTGGTGAGAAGTTCCTTAATTATTTTACCCGTTTATTATCGCTTCATAGTGAGAATGCTGACCTTGATATTCAATTAGTGCCAGTTTGTCTTTATTGGGGACGTACTCCTGGTAAGGAAGAAGACAGCATGACAGCGGCTGTTTTTGAAAGAGAAAACCCAACTTGGTTACGTAAGTGGCTGATGATTTTATTTTTAGGGCGACATAATTTTGTGCAGTTTTCTAATGCGTTATCGCTGCGCCATATGGCTGATGAGCATGGTACAGACAAAAGAATTGCGCATAAATTAACTCGTGTCGCGCGAGTACATTTCCGTCGCCAACGTAAAGTTATGACAGGGCCACAATTACCTAATCGTCAAATGCTATTTGCCTCTTTATTAAAGTCAGATTCAATTAAAAAGGCTATTGAAGAAGAAGCAGTCAACAAAAAAGTATCTCCTGAAAAAGCTCGTGAAACTGCGATTGAATACCTCGATGAAATTGCCGCAGACTATTCAGATAGTTTAGTGCGCATTGCCGAGCGTTTTCTCACTTGGTTATGGAATAAATTATATAGCGGTATCAATATCAAAGGTGCTGAACAGGTAAGACAGCTTCACCATGATGGCCATGAAATTGTCTATGTGCCTTGTCATCGCAGCCATATGGATTACTTGTTGCTGTCATACATTTTGTATTATCAGGGTATGGTTCCGCCGCATATTGCGGCCGGTATTAACTTGAACTTTTGGCCTGCAGGGCCAATGTTCCGCCGTGGTGGAGCATTCTTCATCCGCCGCAGCTTTAATGGTAATAAACTGTATACCGCAGTATTTCGTGAGTATTTAGATCAGTTATTTGCTAAAGGTTATTCGGTTGAGTATTTCACCGAAGGTGGGCGTTCGCGTACAGGGCGTTTACTTGCGCCTAAAACCGGCATGTTGGCAATGACCATAAACAGTGTACTTCGCGGCATAGAGCGCCCAGTGACGTTAGTGCCAGTGTATTTAGGTTATGATCATGTGATGGAAGTGGCCACTTATCACAAAGAGTTAAGCGGCAAGAAAAAGAAAAAAGAATCTGTTTGGCAGTTATTTGGTGCGCTGCGTAAACTCGGCAACTTTGGCCAAGGTTATGTTAATTTTGGTGAGCCGATTAACTTACAGCACTTCTTAAATCAACAAGCGCCAGAATGGCGTAGCGAACTGGCGAAAGAGCCTGATCAAAAACCATCGTGGTTTACTCCATCGGTTAATTTACTCGCTAACCGCGTGATGACCAATATTAACGGTGCTGCCGCCGCGAGCTCGGTAACATTAACCAGTTTAGTGTTATTAGCCTCAGAGCAAAATGCATTAGAAAGAAGTCAGTTAGAACGCCAACTTGATCTGTATTTAGCCTTATTGAAAACCGTACCTTATACCGATTACGCATCGGTCGCCGAGGGTGATGGTAAGTCGATTGTTGATCATTGTTTGTCGTTAAATAAGTTTGTTAGTACCAAAGATTCTATTGGTGAGATTATTTCTGTTGATGAAAAAATTGCCATCACCATGAGTTATTACCGTAATAATATTATTCATGTAATGGCGATACCGTCATTAATTGCCAGTTGTTTATTGCGCTATGATGACTGCGATCGCGCGCGCATTCATGCCATCGTGATGGATTTTTATCCATTGTTGAAAGCAGAGTTATTTATGGGCATTGATGATGTGCCTAAATATGTTGATGGCGTTTTAGACTTTATGCTTGAGCAAGGTTTGTTGAGCGACAATGATAACTTTGTCATCACGCCTCGTCATATTACCCAAGTATTACTTCTGGCTGAAACGATCAGTGAGACCTTGCAGCGTTATGCCATTATCTTTAATTTACTGGCGATAAAGCCTGAGCTTGAACGTTCTGCTCTTGAAACCGACAGTCACTTGTTGGCCCAACGACTAGGCGCACTTCACGGGATTACCGCTCCAGAGTTTTATGACAAAAAACTGTATAACACCTTGAGTGTTAAGTTAAAAGAACTAGGTTACTTATGCAGTGTTGAACATCGTGACGAAGTGATCAGAATTCGAGATCATGCCAACAAGTTACTGAGTTCGTCAGTGAAACAAACCATAGTAGACAGTGTGGATGCGGAGCACGGACAATAATGGCAAACCATATGAATGCGGCCAAGCATCGCACTAGTGGTAAGTCAGTATTGGGTGGGGCGATGATCATTGCTGGCACTACAGTGGGTGCGGGAATGTTTTCCTTGCCAGTTGTTGGTGCAGGGATGTGGTTTGGTTACTCAATAGCGATGTTGCTCGGCGTCTGGTTTTGCATGCTAATGTCGGGTTTGCTGTTATTAGAAGCTAACTTGCATTTTGAACCCGGTGACAGTTTCGATACCTTAACTCGAGTAACCCTAGGGCAGTTTTGGCGAGTCATTAACGGCGTCTCTATAGCCTTTGTGTTGTACATTTTAACTTATGCCTATATCAGTGGTGGCGGATCGATTGTTAATCACAGTTTATCGGCATTGGGTGTCAGTCTACCTCAGAGTGTGGCAGGGTTAGTGTTTGCCGTGGTGCTGGCGCTAGTGGTATTTGTCAGTACTAAAGCGGTTGATCGCATTACCACCATCATGCTTGGTGGCATGGTCATTACCTTCTTCTTGGCCATTGGTAATTTATTGATCGATATCGATACCGTGAAACTGGTATCACCCGATGGTGAGTCGCGTTACTTACCTTATCTGCTCGCTGCGATTCCTTTTGGCTTAGCCAGTTTTGGTTATCACGGTAACGTACCCAGTTTAGTTAAATATTACGGTAAAGATGCTAAAACCATTGTTAAGGCTATCATTAGCGGAACCACAATCGCATTAGTGATTTATGTGTGTTGGTTAGTGGCAACTATGGGTAATATTCAGCGCAGCCAGTTTGCCGATGTTATTGCCCAAGGCGGTAATATTGGGGTGTTAGTTGCAGCGTTGTCAGGGGTTATTGCCAGCCAATGGCTTGATAGCATGTTGACCCTGTTTGCCAATCTTGCCGTGGCATCATCATTTTTAGGTGTCACATTAGGTCTGTTTGACTACCTTGCAGATCTATTTGGTTTTGATGATTCGCGCACCGGACGGATTAAAACTGCAGCGGTTACGTTTATCCCGCCAACAATATTGGGCTTGCTGTTTCCGAATGGGTTTATCCTCGCCATTGGTTTTGCTGCACTTGCAGCCACCATATGGGCTGTGATTGTTCCAGCTTTGCTGGCTTATAAAGTGAGGCAGCAGTACCCCCATTATGTCGGCTTTAAGGTGCCAGGCGGAACGCCACTGATTGTGCTTGTGGTGTTGTTTGGGATAGTGACCGCAACATGTCACTTACTGGCAATGGCAGATATCTTACCGGTATTTAAATAACCACAACTTGTTATAATCGAATCATAATTATTCAGAAAGTCTTCGTTTGAAGGCTTTTTTGTTTGTGGCTATTCTGGCTGATATTTAACAACCAATGGTATGTTGGTCAATAAGCTATTTGCTGGCATGATAGCAATAACCATATCCGTCAATTGGATGGTTTATGTTGCCGTTGATGACGCTGATACTTCAATTGCAAAGCGCTATTTTGGGCATAATCGTGGTATCTGTAATAGATACTCATTAAGTGTATTTAGGCAAGGATGAGCAAATGACACAGAATAACACCCAAGCTGAGTTGGCTAGAATTCATCGCAGTATGATGATAGTCGCCTTAATTGATTTCCCTGGAGCACTGTTGTTTGGTCTCGGAATTTACGGTTTAGTTGCCGGATTTGACCAAGATTTTTTACCTATACTCGCTAACCAAGCTGTCATTGTTAATGTCATGTTGCTTTTAGGTGCTGTGATTATGGCTTGGGGCATGTTTCGCATGGTAATGCTTGCTCGTGAAAAGCAACTCATATTACAACAACGTAAGTGAGATATTGATTAACTCAACTTATTTGGTTCGGTTAAGTTTGATTGATCACATGATTTAATTGCTACTCACTACCTGCTGCAAGTGTGCTACAGGATAGCGAATGTCGCGATTACAAAGATGTGATAGAGCGGCTTAGTGTTGACTTACTTTTGTCCGTTTCTAAGTCAAGAAAACGAACTCGTTGTGCCTAAATTTTGTAGGCCTTCGAATGAAGGTTTGGCATTTTTATGTCTGGTTTAGTGGTGTTTAGCTGAGTGGGTGTTGGTTAAATGGGTTTGAAGCTTGTACCTTCAATGCAGTTAATCACCTGCAGTGAGCTGATGTGTAGATACTGCTTCGGGACGCTTTGCACCATCCATGGCCGCTTAACGAAAACGTCCCTGTTTTCGATACCCTCAGTCGCATCTTCACTGGGTCATTCTATCTCTTCGATTTAGCTTCATTTGGTACGAATGTTAAGTTAAAAACTAACTTGGTTTTGCCCCCAAAGTTTGTAGGCTTTCGAATGAAGGTTTGGCATTTTTATGTTTGGTTTAGTGGTGTTTAGCTGAGTGGGTGTTGGTTAAATGGGTTTGAAGCTTGTACCTTCAATGCAGTTAATCACCTGCAGTGGGCTTATGTGCAGATACTGCTTCGGGACGCTTTGCGCCATCCATGGCCGCTTAACGAAAACATCCCTGTTTTCGATACCCTCAGGCGCATCTATACTGGGTCATTCTATCTCTTCGATTTAGCTTCATTTGCTACGAATGTTAAGTTAACAGCTAACCTGGTTTTGTCCCATTCCTTGCTAGGGATGCCAATTCGCCGATTTCAACTTACTGAATAATTTTCAGTCTATTCGGGTAATAAAGGTTTGCTCGTCATCCACAAAAGCTACAAAGCCGCCGTGATAGATAAATACCCGACCACGCCCCTCAACTAAGCAGGCAAGTTGTGGGTCCAAATCTTCTTCGTTACCCTGTCTTTGATATGTGCCGATATCGGTGATTACGCCGCTGAGAGTAGGCAAATATCTATAAGTTCGCTTTGCTTGATCAACCAGGTTCAATTCGCTGGCGGTAGAGAAGCAAGAGGGTATCGTACCGGCTTCTTCGATAAACATAGTTTTCAGTTCTTCAAAAGCTGTGATCACTAGCCAGTCGATGCCGTTAACATGATGGATAAACATTGAGTTTCTCGGTAATTCTGATGCGGAGATTTTAACATTATCAGGGGTAGAACGTAGTAGAGATTTAGTAATTCTGTGCAATTTACGGTCATTCACTAGGCCACCTTGAAACACGTCTTTGCCCCAAAGCTTGTTAGAGAACATCCAATTTAAACTTTGCTCGAACATAGTTATCGCTAGTTTATGAAAGCACTATTTTGATATTTGTTAACATATCTGCTCTGCATAACGAGTTTGTATTATTCTCAATTATCTAAATTCTTGCTTTTGCCTAGACTAAAAGGTGATTGATTTGGATTATTTAAGCTGATAAGTTACTAAAATCATTAATAATTAAAGCCATTTGGATGTTGTGTTTTGGTGAGCTTCTCAGGATGTTTATCGGAATTCTCGTTAATACGCTGTTAACTGCATGGATTAGCATGGTCAAGTTTCTGAAAGTAATTGCATATGTTCTTATTGGAGGAGTGGTCATAGTTGGCGCATTGCTTTTGTGGTTTGACCGCTCAAAAGATATAGATTTTACCGTTTATCATCCTGATTCTTGGGTTACATGCAACGGAAAGGTCAACAAGGATTCAGTTGAATATGCTCAGCTTACTAAATGGTTACAACTGAATAACTCAAATTGGCAAAACTATGTAGCAACTGCTGCTCCTGGTTATTTTTATAAATCAGACGATATTACGATTCATGTATATAAGCATGGCGTAGTCGTTAATTATTATGACGGTCAAAACTGGTCTCAAGTGCAAAAGTCAGTTGATACAAAGGAAATTCATGGTATTTGCAAAAGCAGTTAACAAGCCAAGTCAGCGGGAATTTCACTCGCTGAAAAACACTCATAAAATCCCCTGCTTGGGGCGTTATAAGCCTTTATGAAAAAATTATTAATCTTCACTTTTTTGCTTTTACCTTGTTTTGTGTTCGCAGCAAACGAAATCAAAGTGAAGGCTGATCTAGAGTTCCTTTTAGATACCGAAAAGGAATCTGGAAAATTATGCTTTGGTGAAAATGATTGCTCGACTTGGTCGACTTTTTATTTGTTCAACGCGGATGTTAAAAAAGTAATCGTAGGAACTGAATCTAGCACTTCATTTAAAGTAATTTATGGTCGACATGCTTTGTTAAAACAGGATCTAAATGATGTGGTATTAACACTTCGAGAACTGGAGCGTGATAATGGTTTTGGAGCAAAATATCAAGTTGTCAGTATTGAGTAGGCGGTTTATAACAAGTTGCTTAATTTCGTTCCGGCCACAAAAAGCGTGGCCTCCACTGGACTGCCTACGCTGCGCTGCGGCAGCCAATTAGCAAAGCGTTAGGTGTTTTTTTAGAGGTTGCAGAATGGATTTTAATGGTCGTCAAAAAAGATGGTTAAAAGATCTGTGTAAGATTTCAAATCGAGAAATTATTCTTTTAGATGAATTTAAAAAAGATAAACTAACTTGGGAAGAATTTTGGAAAGCTAATTTATTACAAATAGCAATAAATGATTTACATTGTAAGTGTCTTTTCATAGAGTTATCTAACAGACCTAAGGGAACTACCAAAGACCAAATGGAAAAAAAAGGCTGTCATTTTAGCGAGAGTGAATCTTATAGAGATGAGCATCAAAAAAGAGTTAGTAAATTAATATGTGATTGTTGCGGACAACACTGGAAAGAGCAAGAGTTTGAAGCTATGCAATATTGGTCATTCCATATGTACCCACAAAACACCTAACAAGGGTTTTCAAGTCGGACAAATTACAGTGGGCTTTTTGTTCGTGCCTCACTTATTTTTAGCCAACTGCAATTTGCCGCTTAAAACAGCGTTAGGATTCAAATGCAAAACTTTTGGGCACCATCAAGAATAATCAGCTCTTTCTGCATTGCCTTTGGTGCCTTGGCGGTAATTACAAGCTATGTAGGCACAAGCAATCCAATATTGGTATTGAACGAAAACCAAATTCTTTATCTGTTTTCAACTTCAGCCCAAGTACTAGCTGGGGTCTACGGGTTAACTCTCACAGGTTTTATATTTTTCCGTAATGAGCTTAGTCGTGAAGAGCTAGAGGATGAAACTTTAGTCGAGGCTGTAGAGAGCCTAAAAAATAGGTATTTTACCTTACTAGTTTTTGTAACTTTATCCTCAGTTGTAACACTACTACTCTCAAATCTAGCCATATCATACGAAAGCACAGGAACAACACTTAGCACGATAATTATAAATTCAGCACAGTCAGCATTTGTAACCACCTTACTGGCCGTCACCTACTTCATTTTTGAAGTCATATCTCCCAAGCGAATTGAAAGAGAGAGCAGAAAACTTCAGAATCAAGTAGACCCTGCTAGAGAGGAAACGATCAAAGGAAGCCTCGAAGAGTTCTTGAAAAACTACAACGAATTAGAAGAAATTATTGCCAAGTATGGTTCAATATATCAAACGACATCTTCGACAGAATATCCAAGCCGTCCCCGCCGGCATATTTCTAATGCTAAATTATCTGAAATGCTCTTCCGAAACGAGAAAATTAGCGAGTCGTTATATGGCGAAATCAAGGCATTAATAACTCTTCGCAACTCAATAATTCATGGTGCCGAGCCGGTTGTTAGCGAGAAAATTGTAATGGACTCCTCCACTATTTTGAGTGAGCTTCGGAAAGCACTGGACCTAGGTTATTGACCCCTAACAACTGGTTCAAATCGTTCGCTTCGCTCCCTGGGACGGGCTAAAGCCCGCCCCTTAGCCAAACGTTATACATCCTAGGGAAGTGGTTGTGCTAATTCGAGCTATCAATAGCCAAAGAAAATTAAAACCTTACTTTTACTCGCAGTCTGCAAAGATTGGTGGTTTTGGTTGTCTGATTGGGTTTTCGGTAGCATATCCGTTGTTTTTTGCTATAGCCTCAAGCTTTGGGATTCAGTCAGATGTACCAATTCGTAGCTATGATAGTGGCACAGTATTGATGATGTTCACTGTGTGCCTTTTAGTTCTTTGCTTTTCTTTATATGCATTTTGCGCATTATTTGCTTTCATTTTTTATGGAATGAAGTTCAAAAAAGGACATATCGATAAGCAAGAGCTTATCAATATCGCTTTTAAAGGCATCTATCCAAAGCGATGGCAGCGCGGGCTTTAATTGGGATGTATAACAAGGCCATTATGGCAGGGACGCAAAACGCTTGGCTGCGCTCCTTCGTCGCAAAGTATAGCCAAGCATTTTTGCGCCCCATATGGCGGCGTTATATGGCTAGGGAAAGTTTGTGAAAACTGAGATTTTAGGGAATATTTTAGGACTTACTCTCGCCCACTCAGCATTTATTGGAAGTGGTCAGGACGGCGTAACATTAGCTCCATATGTTGTTTATCAGCAAGGCGAAAATAGACAAGTCTTAAACTTCGAAGCTGATACTCAACAAGAAGCAATTGATAGCGCTTATGCATCAATTAAAGAATACCAACCTAGTGTTGATGCATGGGCAATTTCTCACGAAGGTCTTGTAACACTCGATAATGGTGAAAAACAGGATATCTATATTGTCAAAGCATGGATCAATGGTTTAGCCGAACCAATAATGATTTACCAAATGTTTAATCCAAAACCGTTTAAATTAATCGGTAATATAAAAGTTTTAAACTTTGAGGATACTGGTTTGGATATGGAGCAAGCTGAAATGCTTCATCAAGCACTCGATGCTGGGATTGAATCTCATAGTAGTGCAAATGAAAAATGGGAAAGTTGGTTTTAATCGCCATATAACAAGTCATTTAGAGGAAAGAGGGAACAGCCGTTTGTTTCCTCTTGGTCTGGTGTGGGCGAAGCGCCACGACGTTAGCGGCCGTAGGCCATAAGTACAAGATATAAAAAACAAAGCTGGATTCCAGCTCAAAAACATTGCCGGAATGACAAAGTATTTGGCCCGTGCAGTGTGGAACCTTGCGATCTTAAGCGTTAGTGATCGTAGGTCTATCTTAAATCCACTTTTGTCCAGAAATAAGTTAACTCATGTTCTTGTATAGCACTTTTCCAATAGCCATCAATGAAGTTGAATCGAAGAGATAAAATTCAGGTGTAGATAAGCTAGGGAGTATCCAAAACACGGATGTTTTGGTTAAGCCCACAAGGATGTGCTTGCGGCGTCTCACAGGATTATCCGCACTAAAGCCTGCGGCAGGTAATTAATAACATTGAATTAACGATTTAAAACAAACTAGTAGATATGAAATAGGTTGGGCATTATTCGGACGAAAGTTTAACTACCAGCCAATAATGGGCCACAAATAAGTTAGTTTTCTTGGCGTAGAAATGGATAAGTAAACTCTGAACTTGAGGACTTTGTGCTGCTCAACTAAATCCATAGACATCTTTTACTCTAAGGTAAAAAAGGCCTCAACCGGTTACGTTCACGCCTAAACCTGCCTAATTTACACCGTCTTTGTCTGAGTTAATAATCGATTAAGCCGAATTTAACTTCACTAAAGCAAGGCTTATACAACAATCCCCAAGCCATAAGATGACTTGGGGATTGTTTTTGCTGCAAATATTTCTGCTGTAAATATTTGTAGTCTATATCTACTTAGCGTTTCCGCTATTGCTTAGGCAACTTGCGACCATATATCAGTAAGTAAATTGCGGGGATAACAAATAGTGATAATAGCGGCGCAGTCACCATACCGCCGACCATAGGTGCGGCAATTTTTTGCATAACTTCATTGCCAGTACCGCTACCCCACATAATTGGCAGTAAACCAAAAAATATGGTGGCGACTGTCATGGCTTTAGGGCGAATTCGCATTACTGCGCCTTCAACTAAGGCGGCAGTTAAATCCGCTCTACTGTGGTAGTTTCCGGCTTGTTTATAGGCCTTAATACTATTATTAAGGTATACCTGCATTACTACGCCAAACTCGGCAGCAACCCCAGCGAGGGCAATCATACCGACCGATACCGCAACGGAAAAGTTAAAATCCAGCCCATAAAGTAGCCATGCACTACCTACCAATGAAAAAGGCAAACTTAGCATGATCACCGATGCTTGTATGACCGAATTAAATGTCATCATTAGCAGCATAAAAATCACCGCAATCATTAATGGGATCACCATTTTCATCTTAGCATCAACCCGCTGCATGTACTCGTATTGCCCCGCAAAGCTATAGTTGTAGCGCGGAGGCAGAGTAATTTGTTGCTTAAGTGCCTTTTCAGCCGCAACGATATATTCACCAATAGAAATGTCTTTGAGATCGACAAACACCCATGAGATCAGGCGGCCATTTTCACTGGCTAACATGGGGGCACCATCACTGATTTTGAGATCAGCTAAATAGCTCAAGGGTAAGTATTTCCCTGTTTTAGTCAGCACAGGTAAGTTTTTGAGTTTCTCGATATTATCTCGTAACTCTCGCGGGTAACGTATGTTGATGGGATAGCGTTCTTGGCCTTGAATTGACTCACCAATGGTCATGCCACCAATAGCCATTTGCACTACATCTTGGATATCTTTTAAGGTCATGCCATAGCGTGCAGCATTTTTAAGATCTGGGGTAATATCAATATATCGCCCACCGCTACTGCGCTGTGAAAATGCTGACACTGTGCCAGGTAATTGGTTTACTACCGCTTCTATTTCAGCGCCAATACGTTGCAGTTCTTCGACATTCGACCCCGATATCTTTATGCCAACAGGTGTTCTCACCCCAGTAGATAACATATCGATACGAGTTTTAATCGGTTGCACCCAAGCATTGGTCATCCCTGGAATACGCACGGTTTTTTGCAGTTCTGCAATAATGCTTTCTAAGGTTACGCCATCACGCCATTCTGCTGTGGGTTTGAGCATAATAGTGGTTTCGAGCATGGTGAGCGGTGCAGGATCCGTTGCGGTAATGGCGCGGCCCACTTTACCAAATACCCGTTTAACTTCGGGAACGGTTTTTATTAGTCGGTCAGTTTGCTGCAATATTTCTGCCGCTTTACCCGCGCTGACACTGGGCAATGTGGTTGGCATATAGAGCAGATCACCTTCTTCCAAGGTGGGCATAAATTCTGATCCCATCTGGCTTAATGGGTAGTAAGCACTGAATAGCACAATAATCGCCAATCCAATGGTGATTTTAGGGAAGTTCAGTACCCATTTAAGTAATGGCTGATAGATAGCAATCAATACCCGACTAATAGGGTTTTTACGCTCATCAGGGATTTTTCCGCGGACAAAGTAGCCCATTAATACCGGAATTAAGGTGATTGCTAAGATTGCAGATGCGGCCATGGCAAAGGTTTTAGTAAAGGCCAGTGGATGGAATAAACGTCCTTCTTGCGCTTCAAGGGCAAAGACTGGAGTAAAGCTTAATGTAATGATCAATAAGCTGAAGAACAGTGCTGGGCCGACCTCAATTGAGGCTTCTTTTACCAGTTGCCAGTGATCTTCTCCCTCAGGAGCCTTACCGTGTTTTTGACGATAATGTTCTAAATGTTTATGAGTATTTTCGACCATCACAATAGAGGCATCAACCACAGCACCAATGGCAATGGCAATGCCGCCTAAGCTCATAATATTGGCATTGACTCCAATAATATTCATGGCGATAAAGCTGACTAAAATTGAAATAGGTAAGGTGATAATCGCCACTAAGGTTGAGCGGGCATGCAGTAAAAACAGTAGGCAAATAAGCCCAACTACGAGCATTTCTTCAAGTACTTTATGGGTAAGGTTATCGACTGAGCGCAAGATTAAGTCTGAGCGGTCATAAGTGGTGACTAACTCGACACCATCAGGTAGTCCATTACTGATTTGCTCGAGTTTTTTCTTCACATTATTAATGGTTTCAAGGGCATTTTCACCGTAGCGCATTACGACAATGCCGCCGACGACTTCGCCTTTACCATCAAGCTCGGCAATGCCACGGCGCGCTGCCGGGCCGGTTCTTAATTGCGCGACATCTTTCATTAATACCGGCGTGCCGGTTTCGGACAAGATACCTAAGGGAATTTCAGCAAAGTCAGCAATGGTCTGGCGATAGCCACTTGAGGTGATCATATATTCTGCTTCGGCCATTTCAATCACCGAGCCGCCAGTCGAGCTATTGGAATTATCTAAGGCATTTCTAATGGTCATTAAGTCGATTTGATACAAAGCTAGCTTATGCGGGTCGACGACCACTTGATAAGTTTGTTCCATACCACCGACGGTAGCAACTTCAGATACTCCTGCAACACTTTGTAATTCAAGCTTTAAAAACCAATCTTGTAATGAACGTAATTGAGCTAAATCATATTGTCCGTTGCGATCGACTAAGGCGTATTGAAAAATCCAACCTACACCAGAAGCATCTGGCCCAATGCTTGGCGTAACGCCGGCAGGCAGTTGATCTTGGGTTTGAGACAAGTATTCTAATACCCGTGAACGTGCCCAATAAATGTCGGTGCCATCTTCAAAAATGACGTACACAAATGAATCGCCAAACATTGAAAACCCACGCACCGTTTTAGCACCGGGCACGGCAAGCATGGCCGATGACAATGGATAGGTAATTTGATCTTCAACCAATTGCGGCGCTTGCCCTGGGTATGACGTTTTAACAATCACTTGCACATCAGATAAGTCGGGAAGCGCATCGAGTGGTGTCATGCGCATCGCTTGATAGCCCACTAAGGCGATAACGGCCGTGAGTACCAACACCATAACGCGTTGTTTTATTGAAGCACTGATAATTTTTGCTAACATTGTTGTGCTCCTTTAGTGCTGGTGAGCATCTGTCGCAGTGGCATTTATTGGCGCATTACTCAAACGCTGTAAACTGCCTTGAATACTGGCTTCTGAGTCCAATAAGAACTGCCCTGAAATAACCACTTTGTCATGTTCATTCAGTCCCTCTAAAATTTCGGCTCTACCGTCTGCCATCATACCAATTTTGACTGGCACCGAAGCAAAGCTGGTATCACTGCGCTGCACCACAATACGGTTCTCACGTCCGGTAAGAATCAGCGCCTCAGTTGGTACAGTGAGCACGTTATTTTTAGGCAAACCATATAAGGTCACATCCACTAAGCTACCGGGTCTAAGCTTGTCGTGATGATTATTCAGTTTGATCCGCACTCGCATTGCGCGGGTGACTGGGTCTAATTCGGGGTAGATGTAGTCAATGGTTGAGTCGATATCAAACAGTCCTTGCGCCGCGGCACTCACAGTGACTTTACGACCTTGTTGTAACCAATTTTGTTCGTTTTCAAACACATCTGCAATCACCCATACGCTGTCTAAATTAACAATTTCAAACAAGGTATCACCTGGCTGAATGTACATACCATCGCGAACGGTTAATTTACTGATAAAGCCATCTTGCGGAGCATAAAAAGGTACTTTAAAAATGGTTTCACCGGTTTTTTCTAAGTGCTTAATTACAGAGCTATCAACACCGAGTAGTTCTAAGCGTTTGCGTGCTTTGCGTAATAAACTACTGCCCCGTTTTGTATCTTGTTTAAGGTAGTCTTGTGCTTGGGAATAGTCGTCTTGGGCAGTGACCAGTTCTGGCGAGTACAGCTCATATAAAAGTTGGCCCTTTTTTATTTGTTGTCCCACGTTATTTACCGTTAGCGTTTCTATCCATCCGGTTGCGCGTGTATGCACATGACCAATCGCATTTTGGTTATATTCTACTGTGCCTATGGTGTTAACTTGGCGAGATAAGCTCGTTCTTTCGACGACATGACTTCGCATGCCTAATGCCTGCTGCATGCCGCCAGATACACCGACCACAATTTCTTGGCTTGGGTCTGTCACGGTCACTTTTTCAAGGTTCATACCACAGATAGGGCAAGTTCCAGGTGCATCGGATATCACATGTGGATGCATAGGACAGACATATTTTACATTGGTGCTATCGCTCTGATTGGCTGTCGGCATTAATTTAGCGACTAATGCGGGTTCAGGTTGACTAAACACCTTATCTGCTTGGCTTTTTTCTACAGAAGCAGCACTTTGCATGTTTGCCATTGGCGCCTGAGTGTCGTCAACTGTGGATTCTTCTTCCTCCTCTTTGACGACGAGAAACATATTACAAATTGGACAGGTTCCCTCTTTATCACTGATCACTTCAGGGTGCATCGGGCAAGTATAGGTTTTACCAGCTTGTACCTGATGCTGGGCATGATCGTGCTCTGCGCCATAAACGACAGGTGATGTCATAGTAATAGGGATTATTACCCCAACAAACGCGCCTAGTAGCACACTAGAAAGTGGTAATTTCTTCATAACAACCTCGATATTCATCATGACGATACTGACGATCGTCATGATGAGAAACACTAAAAACAATTATATTGAACGTACGCAATGCACAAGAATAATCAATTAAACTTGTTTGCTATGCTTTGTTCTACTGGGATAGCGTTTTGCATGTTTGTCATTGGATGCTGCATGTTTGCCATTGGATGATGAGTGTCGCCAGCGCTGGACTCAGCTTGCTCCTCTTTGACGACGAGGAACATATTGCAGATGGGACAGCGTCCCTCTTTATCGCTGATCACTTCAGGGTGCATCGGGCAAGTATAGGTTTGACTGGCTTGCGACTGATGTTGGGTATGATCGTGCTCTGCGCCATAAGCAACAGGTGATGTGAGAGCTGCTGGGATGATGACACCAACGAATGCGCTTAATAGCACGCTAAAAAATGGTAACTTTTTCATAATAACCTCGATATTCATCATGATAATACTGACGATCGTCATGATGATAAACGCTAAAAAACAATAGTATTGACTGTGCTCAACGCACAAGAATGATCAATTGAATTAAGCGATAGGAGGGCGGAACGCAGGAGGGAAAGCGATTGATACACGGTTAACAACCATCGCAAGCGGTGCAGGATAGACCGGAATATTAAGCATCGCCAATGGCATATCAATTAGGTTAGCGGTAAACGAAATAGTCAAACAGTGGTTACAATCCGGACTACAAACACCGGAACCATTACAACAGCTGGTTTGCGGTAACGATGCAGCAATGGATTCATCCACATTATTGACAGCACTTGGCATATCATGGCAATTCTTCATTGCCCCGTGCATCGTCATCGCTGTTGTGGTGTTGTCAGTGTTAGCGGACATTTTTTGAGCCATTTCTGCATGGGCCATTGGCACCATCAAACTGTCATTAGTCAGCAACCCCTGTCCGACAAGTGCGAACAAAGTGATTATGATGATCCAATAGTTTGACTGCTTTGCTCTCATTTAGCCTTAACCAAGTCGTTTTATGGGGTTAGCTTAACAGACCTTTACTTCAGTAAACATCTTTCAAGTAATAACACATTATATTCATTAATCTGAAAATGATGATAACGCTTTTATGACCATTATCGTGTGATACACATTCCATTTCATTAATTTAGGGTCCACTTAGGTTTAAAACGGCATTATTTACGTTTTAGTTTGAGCCGATACCTGTTGCGCTTGAGCATATCAATCACCCAAATTAATCCACTGAAGGTTAACCATAAAGTGATAAATGCAAGCATCATAATAGGGATGTTATTAAAACTGCCTTGATTGGTGTAATCCATAAAGTGCAGCATAAAAAATACATCGGCTAAACGTGTATGTTCATCACTGTGGCCGACGAGTCGACCCGACTGCGCTTCAATATACACGCTGGTGGTAATGTTATCGGCAAAGTTTATCTGCCAAGTGTCATTGTGCTGTTTTGGAAAGTCGTCTAATGGTGGGGTGAGTAAGCGAGTTGAACTGATTTCGGCCTCTCCAGAGTAGGACGCTTTGGCCAGCTGTTGTGCCATTGTGGTATCAATTACGACTGGGTTACCGTTATACGCATCAACTAAGGTGTAGTCATGGTTGAGATTATTGTATAAGCCTTTTTCATGGGTTAATAAGTAGTAAGGCTTACCTAATAAAGTCATGAGGTTCAGTGACACGCTAGGCTTAAACGTGGCCAAAATAGTGCTAGGTTCAAGCAAACGATGAGTTTCTATGACCACGTCAGCGTGAGTATCGTTAAGATGAGTCCGTCCTTGGGCTTTATTGTGATCCATGAGATTAAAATACAGGCCGCTGATTAACCATAGTAGTAACTGGATCCCTACAATGACAGATGCCCATTTATGCAGTTTTCTGACCCAAAGCATTAGGCAACCCCACTGTGTTTACGCTTACTCAACATAGGCTTGCGTTTGTTTTTAGTACGACGTAATACCCTGAAATACGTCAAGGTTAACCCGCTAACGGCAGCTAATGTTGAGATCAGTGCTATCCAGAATAATAATTGATTATCGATTTCTTCAGCATCGCCATAATCCATCACATGAAAGCGAAACATCCAGTCGAATAAACGCCAAAATGCATGGCGCTTTGCTACTACTAATCCGCTGTCAGCAGAGATATAAATTGATGGTGCGGAAAAGTGGTCGAAATTAATTCGCCACGCAGGTAAGTGGCGAGCACTAAGTTCAAAAGGCGGATTATCGGTCAGTAAACTCACGTCGGTAATAGGCTCATTACCAAGGTAATAATATTGGGCTAATGCAATGGCTGTTGTTTGATTAAGTGGCGATAAACGTTCCCCTGTCTGGGCATTTAGCATTAGCTGCTGAGTTGCTGTTTTGGTTGGAATGGAAAAGCGGTATACGTCTTGTTGCATCAGTTTACCGACGCTTATTTGCTCTGCTTTAGGGTAAGTTTGTAACAGTTTTGCCAATGAATACTCTAGTTTATCGGGGTTGATTTTTGTCTGGGGGTTACTGATCAGCGAATCACCATGAATATAGTCAATATGCATAAACACCATATATGTTCCTGTCACTGACCAAATAACGAACTGTAGTCCGAGAAAAAGCATTAGCCATTTATGGAGTGTTCTTGCAGTTTTATGCATTCAAATTAACCTTATTATTTTTGTTGTTGGTTTGGTTAAAAAGCGTTTTATGCGAGTCAATCAGGCTTTAAATGACCATCGAGTTAGCATTAGCGGTTAAGTGACTCATAGTTTGCAGCAATTTATGTTAATCGTGAAGCTAAACAAGTGCTGTCAACGGACGACAATAGCCGTACCTTTATCCAAGAAAATGCATTGACTTAAATTTGCTGTGGTTAATATTTTTCCTTAAGTGTTATCAGCCGCTAGGCAAGGGCGAAGGCTTATAGCCGTAGTCAAATTAGGTGGCATTTAACTCATTTTGTCGCTCAGCATTATCTTTATTGACCGCTTGGTTAACTAAATTTAGTCATCTATATTTATTTCGGTCATGTATGTGCAAAAGTCGAGACCTAGCTCGCACTTTAGACATTTTTTAGATAAATAATTCTCAAAATAGCGACTAAAATCAATTTTATAATTTCGAATAATCCTAAACTAGACTTATAAATATTAGAAATTCCTTTTTTGCTATTACGGAGATTGAACAATGAACTGGCGTGCACTATTTAAACCAAGCGCGAAGTACTCGATTATTGCCCTTATAGTGGTTGGTGTAATAGTGGGTGTCGTAGGTTATTTCACAACACAACAAACTTTGCATGCAACAAGTACCGATGCTTTTTGTATGACATGTCACCGTGACCATTCGTTAAGAGATGAGGTTATGGCGTCAGCTCATGGTGGTGGTAGAGCCGGTGTCACAGTGCAATGTCAAGATTGTCATTTACCACATGGCCCATTTGATTATTTAGTTAAAAAAATTATTGTTTCTAAAGATTTAATTGGTTTAATGACCATTGATGGCTTTATGACGCAAGAATGGTTAGATGAAAACCGTAAAGAACAAGCTGATTTAGCATTAGAATACTTTCGCGGTAATGATTCAGCTAACTGTCGCCATTGCCACACTCGTATTTATGAAGATCAGCCAGATACGATGAAGAAAATGGCCGTAAGAATGCACAGTATGAACTTTAAAAAAGCACCAGAAGACAGAAAGACCTGTGTCGATTGTCATAAAGGTGTCGCGCATCCTTATCCTAAAAAGTAATGTGCCGATATTGTTAACTAAAAAACCTCGTTAAATAACGAGGTTTTTTTATACCAATGGTTCAGCTTCTCGGCGTTTGATTATTTGTTGATGCTGTTAATAAGCGGGTTAGAGTGCTGTGAATGATAGTGCTCAAATAGCGCAAATACTCCCCAAAGCAAAATCGCCCGATAATGTAGCGCAGGCTTGTTGTTACGGGGATTTTTTAAGAATGTGATGAGTACTAGTAGCAGGTGCATCACCGCGGTAATGCAGGCTAATACATTAATAAAGAGCCGAACGTCTGCGCTGAAAATAAACCAGCCGTAAGCCACCAAACACCACATCGACAAAGTAGCCGTTTTACCAATAAGTACAATATCGTTTATTGATATCGGCATTGACTTAATCGGCCGATAATTCGGTATTGTTCGGCTGATATTGGTACAGTCGATAACATACTTGACCTGCCTTTTTTTCTTTTAAGGCAACCCAGGTTGCTGGCACATTGAATGAGGTCAATTCTGATTCGGTTTCGAGATAAATTTGTGCATTGGGGTTTAACCATTGATGTTGCATTAATAACTCAATGGTGTTGTTTACTAAATCTTTACGAAACGGCGGATCGATAAACACCATATCAAATCCTGTTGAAGTGCCTTTTGCAAGTATTTGTAAACTATCGCCATTAATAACCTCTGCATTTTGGCATTGCAGGGTGGCAAGATTTTGTTTTAGCTGATTAGCCGCATTTTTTTGCAGTTCAATCATGGTTGCAAAGCTGGCATAACGGGATAAAGCTTCGAGGGATAATGCGCCACTGCCAGCGAAGCAATCAAGTACTCTGGCGCCACGAATATCGTTAGCAAGCCAATTAAATAAGGTCTCGCGCACACGATCGGTTGTTGGGCGTAAACCTTCAAGATCATGTATGGGTAGCTTTCGAGATCGCCATTGACCTGAAATAATCCGCACCTGACCGCTGCTGGTATTTTTTTTAGCCATCTCATCCTCGTGATTTTGCCTGAACAAAGAAAAAAGAAAGTGGTAGACTATGCCACAATCTGAACCGTCGTTATTTTATATCAAACTTGTGATTAAATGTGAGTATTCATCATTTTACTGGTTAGAGATGCAACAAACGGCTTCAACTGAATTTTTAAGCATATAAATACTGGTAGCAAACATGGCAAAGAAAGGTTTTTTTTCCTGGTTTCGTAAAGATAAGCCCGTCCCTGAAGGTGAAGATCAACAACAGCTTGATGTTGATAAACAGCATGACATTGCTACAGAGGCTACTGAACAACCCCAACATGCTGAGCTGCACAAGCAAGCTGATGACACCGCCCGTATAGAAGAAACCGAGCGACTGGAACTTGAGCGTATCGAACAAGAGCGCCTAGACAATGAACGCGCTGAGCAAGCTCGTATTGAGGCAGCTCGTATTGCTGCAGAACGTCAGGCCGCAGAAGTGTTAGCAGCCCAAAAGCTGGCAACCGAGCAGGCGGAGCAACAACGGCTTGAGCATGAGCAAGCAGAGCAGGCTCGTGTTGAGGCTGATCGTCTTGAAGCAGCTCGTATTGCTGCAGAACGTCAGGCTGCAGAAGTGCTAGCAGCCCAAAAGCTGGCAGCAGAACAGGCGGAGCAACAACGGCTTGAGCATGAGCAAGCAGAGCAGGCTCGTGTTGAGGCTGATCGTCTTGAGGCCGCTTGTATTGCAGCAGAACGTCAGGCCGCAGAAGTGTTAGCAGCCCAAAAGCTGGCAGCAGAACAGGCGGAGCAACAACGGCTTGAGCATGAGCAAGCAGAGCAAGCCCGTGTTGAGGCTGAGCATATTGCTGCGCAAATCTTAGCTACTGAAGCGCTAGCCGCCGAGCAGTTAGTTGAACAACAGGCTCCAATAGAGTCGATTGCGTTAGAAGAACAAGATGAGCCTCAAGCTAAACCGCAGAAAGAAGGTATGTTTGCCCGTTTAAAGCGTGGCTTGATGCGCACCAGTGAAAATATCGGTTCAGGTTTCATTGGCTTTTTCCGCGGTAAAAAAATTGATGATGAGTTATTTGAAGAACTTGAAGAACAATTATTGATTGCCGATGTTGGCGTAGAAACGACGACTAAATTGATCAAAAGCCTCACCGAACATGCATCACGTAAACAACTTAAAAATGCCGAAGCACTTTATGATTTAATGCGTGAAGAAATGCAAAAAATGCTCGATCCGGTAGCCGTTCCTTTGGTTGCCGAAAATGCTAATGGCCCTTTTGTTATTTTAATGATTGGTGTCAACGGCGTGGGCAAAACCACCACAATAGGTAAGCTCGCTAAACAGTATCAAAGCCAAGGTAAATCTGTCATGTTAGCAGCGGGTGACACTTTCCGCGCAGCAGCGGTAGAGCAGTTACAAGTATGGGGGCAGCGCAATAATATTCCGGTAGTGGCACAACATACTGGTGCTGACAGTGCTTCAGTCATATTTGATGCCTTACAAGCCGCTAAAGCACGTAAAGTTGACGTGTTGATCGCCGATACCGCTGGGCGTTTACAGAATAAAAGCCACTTAATGGAAGAGTTAAAAAAGGTGTTGCGAGTAATGAAAAAACTCGACCCTGATGCTCCCCATGAAGTGATGCTAACCTTGGATGCGAGTACCGGGCAGAATGCCATTAGCCAAGCGCAACTCTTTAAAGAAGCGGTTGGTGTGACTGGCATTACCATCAGTAAGTTAGATGGTACCGCCAAAGGTGGGGTTATTTTTGCGATTGCCGATAAATTTTCTATTCCGATCCGCCATATTGGTGTGGGTGAGCAAATTGATGATTTGCGTACCTTTAACGCCAATGATTTTATTGAAGCATTATTTAGTCAGGATAAAACGGACCAATAATATATGATCCAATTTGAGCAGGTCAGTAAAGTCTATTCAGGGGGCCAAAAAGCTCTTATGGATGTCAATTTTCATCTTCGACAAGGTGAAATGGCCTTTTTAACTGGCCATTCTGGTGCCGGTAAAAGCACTTTGCTCAAATTGATTACCGTGATTGAACGTGCCACGGCAGGTAAGGTGTCTATTAATGGGCATAATATTGCGAATGTAGGGCCGAAACATGTGCCCTATTTACGACGTAATATCGGCATGATTTTCCAAAATCATCACTTGCTGATGGATAAAACTGTCTTTGACAATATCGCCTTACCGTTAGTGATTGAAGGCTTTACCCATGGTGAAATTCGTAAGCGTGTCGCAGGTGCTCTCGACATGGTCGGTTTATATGGCAAAGAACGACATTTACCGATAATGCTGTCTGGTGGTGAGCAACAACGCGTCGGTATCGCGCGCGCTATTGTTAATAAGCCTCCTTTACTGCTAGCCGATGAACCTACGGGTAACTTGGACCCTAAATTATCGATGGATATTTTACGCTTATTTGAGGCCTTTAATGACTCAGGTACCAGCGTGCTTATTGCCACCCATGATTTAGGTCTTATCGCGCGCATGAAATACCGCACTTTTACGCTGCGTGAAGGACGAATGCTCGGTGGGGAACGTTCAGCTGCTGAGGAGAATATGCGATGAGTAAAAAACCGAGTATTACTCAAAGTAAATTACCCTTGAGTGGCCGAATCGTGATGTTTTTTATTCGTCATGTACAGCAAGGCATGTCGAGTATGGGCGAACTTTGGCGCAACCCAGTATCATCTATTATGACCATGGCTGTATTGGGCGTGAGTTTAAGCTTACCGGCTGCACTGCAAGTATTGGTTAAAAATGCCGAAAATATCACTCAGTCTTGGAACAGTGCCGCAGAAATTTCATTATTTATTAACAAAGGGCGCAGTGAACAATCTATTCAAAGTTTATTGTCGCGCATTAAAGCTTTTCGTGAAGTTGAATCAGTCACTTACATTAGTCGCGAGCAAGCACTAGAAGAGTTTCAGCGTTTATCGGGATTTGGTGAGGCGCTGTCATATTTAGATGAAAACCCATTACCTGCTGTAGTTACGGTAACGCCCTCGCTTAAATACTCTAGTCCAACAGGCGCACGTGAGTTATTGGTAAAATTAGAACGCGAATCCGAAGTTGATTTTGGTCGTTTAGACATTGAATGGCTAGAACGTTTGCAAGCATTGCTTAAGTTACTTGAAAAAACCGTGCTAGCGATTGCCACTTTATTGGTACTCGCAGTGGTATTAGTGATTGGTAACACCATTCGTTTGGCGATCATGAATCGTCGAACCGAAATTGAAGTCATGAAGCTCGTCGGCGCGACAGAAGCCTTTATCCAACGGCCATTTTTATATACTGGGATTTGGTATGGCGTGATAGGGGGGATTTTGGCATGGCTGATTATTAATGTGTTAGTGTGGTATCTTGATGGTGCTTTAGCCGAGTTATTGGGTTTATACGGTAGTGAGTTAACGATTCAAGCATTAACATTTTCTGAGTTGATTAAGCTGGTTTTACTGGCCTCATTTTTAGGCTGGTTGGGATCGTATTTGTCTGTACGTCAGCACTTACGTAGCATTGAACCGTCATAATAGCAGGCGTATAATTATCGGCAGCTGATAATAAATGAACCTTTGTTCACTTGCTTTGTGGCTACCTTGCGGTAAAAATGTTCACCTAGTTGAACCTTATTTGACATATGATGTCATATAGTTGATAGTTTATCGGCTAAATCGAGTGAGCCCCGTTTCTTTATCAACTTCAGTGTTGTTAGCTGATAGTGTTGTGAACTAACAGACTCGACTCATCGTATTGAGTTAGCTGAAATATATTTTTGAATGTAGTAGGAGAGCGAATGACTTATCAAACGCAATCAATGGCGCTGGCTGTACCACACAGCACTAGCAGTCTAGAAGCGTACATCCAGTCTGTGACCAGCATTAACATGTTGGATGCGGATACCGAGTACGACATCGCCAAGCGTTTACAAGAAAATGGCGATCTACATGCTGCAAAGCAACTAATTATGTCCCATCTTCGTTTTGTTGTGCATGTTGCCAAAGGTTACTCAGGATACGGTTTGCCGCAGGCGGACCTTATTCAAGAAGGTAATATCGGCTTGATGAAAGCGGTTAAACGCTTCGACCCTGATGTCGGGGTGCGTCTGGTGTCTTTTGCCGTGCATTGGATTAAAGCTGAAATTCATGAATACGTGTTGAAAAACTGGCGTATTGTGAAAGTTGCGACCACAAAAGCACAACGTAAGTTATTCTTTAATATTCGTAAATCTAAAAAACGTTTAGGTTGGTTTAGTGACGCTGAAGTGACTATGGTCGCGGAGAATTTGGGAGTATCGAAAGCTGACGTGACCGAAATGGAGTCGCGGATGGCAGCCCAAGATCCGGCTTTTGACTTAACCAATGACAGTGATGATGATAATCATGATTTTGCCCCAGCATTGTATCTAGAAGATCATTCTTCAGATTTGGCCGATCAGGTTGAACATGCTAATTGGGAAGCTGATTCTCAAGCACGTTTATTATCAGCTATCAAAACCTTAGATGAACGCAGTCAGCACATATTACGTGCGCGTTGGTTAGATGATAATAAAGTCACCTTGCAAGAGCTTGCATCGACTTATCAAGTGTCTGCTGAACGTATTAGACAGCTAGAAAAAAATGCCATGAACAAGCTTAAATCTTGCATGGAGTAATATTCCAGCCTGTTTGTTGCTCAATTAAAACCTGCTACGGCAGGTTTTTTTATGGCTAAAATTTGCAGTGTCGTTTACGCGGCATTATCTGTTGCAGGTAACGTGAGTCTAATAAACTGCTATGGCTGATAGCCACTTTGTTTAGGGTATCGCTATGAATTACTGCGCTGTTTTTGATGCGTTTATCTGCTGTTGAATTGCCGCAATAATGCTTTTTCTTGGCACTTTTAACCCACTTGAAACCACATTTTGTGGCCAGGTAAAAAACTGCCTAGGACGCTTGAAGCGTGCCAGTGTTGATTCTACTAACTGACTCAGTTGCAAGTTGACAACGTCTATATCGATCGCCATTTTATTATGGTCACAATGGTGGCTATGGTTGCTCCCAACGTTATGGCTATTGTCTACTGCGCAATAATCAATAATAGCGCCAGGTAAGTGACCAAACGTCGCATCGGTTACTGCAAATACAATTGCCTGGGCGACATTTGGATGGCTCAATAACACAGCTTCAATTTGTTCTGGATGAATATTTTCACCGCCACAGATAAACATGTTATCCACTCGCCCTAAAATACTGAGCTGCCCTTCAGGATCTAATTGGCCCTTATCATTGGTACAAAACCAGCCTTGATCATCTAATGGTAAGGTTAACCCTTGCTCGGTTAAATAGCCTAAAAATAAACACTCGCCTTTGACGTAAACAACGCCATCTTTCAAGCTAAGCTGTCTCGAAGGTAAAGGATACCCATGATGGCCTAATAAATTCGCTTTCGCTGTGGTAATTTGCGAACTCATTTCTGTCATACCATAGCTAGTGTAAGCATTAATGTTTTGCTGCTTTAGCGTCTCAATAAGAGCGGGTTCTATGACGCCACCACCTAAAAGTAAGGCGCTGATATGGGCAAATGCATCAGGTTGCTGTTGCAGTATCTGAATCGCTTGGGTGGGCACTAATGACACATGAGTAATATGGTTGTCAGTCAGTTGCTCAGCCAGTGGCTGTGCGGAATTTCGTAGCACAATGCAGGCGCCGGCTAAGGTGCAGCGATGAATAATGGCTAAACCACCAATGTGAAATAGTGGCAATGATAATAACCAAGTGTCAGATACCTTAAGAGCAATGAAGCTCGCAGACCCTCTGGCGCTGCTCAGATGGTTGTTTAAACAATGGACCGCTGCTTTTGGTGGGCCACTTGAGCCAGAGGTGAGAATAATGTTTGAAGCTATATGGGGTGATATTTCAGCGCTGTGGCTGGCGCCTTGAGGTAAGGTTTTAGGCAGATCAATATCGAGCCAATGGCGGATTTTTATTAGCCTTTTTCTGGTGGGAGTATCGGTCCAGAGCCATTGCAGATCAAAGCGTTCAATAAGCTGATTGATCTGCATATCGGCAAATCTAGGCGACAGAGGTAAAAATACCCACCCAGCATCAACGCAGGCCCAATACAGACAGATCATCTCAATATTATTGTGGGATAAACATGCCACTATGTCGCCTTGCTTGACGCCTTGAGCTTGTAATTGTTGCCCTACATGATGGACTAAACCACTTAAGCGAGCGTAGTTGATCCGAGAGTTCACATCTTGGTCTAAAGTGGCCTCTTCAATGGCAATGGCGTTCGGGTAATTTAACCCTGCTTGATGCAAAGGTGACATCATGATTAATTCACCTTGTTTGAGTCACGTGCTTGGCCTATATGCATCAGCGGCTCTAGTACTTGCTCATTGAGTTGCGGTGATAGTTCTGATGTAGCCAACAGCAAGGGCTGCGTAAAGGCGCTTAATGTATCAAGGCCCGGTGACTCATCAGGGGTTAAAGCTTGGCTTACCAAGCGTAAGTCGTTAATGCCCATATTCGCTTCTAAGCTTGAGCTTAATATACAACGTACCCCCTCAAGATGAGCTTGGCTTATCATATTCTGCAATTTCTCCAGCGAACCCAATAACATGGGTTTGATGATTAATGCGCCTAAACCGGTTTGTTGTAAGGCGACATCTAGATCAAACTGAGGCGAGTTGAGTGATTCATCAAGCGCATATTTAATCCCTAATTGGCGATATATTTGTCGATTATCGTTAGGGTTAATGCAAGGCTCTTCAATGTATTCAATTTTGTGTTTGGGTAAGCAGGCTAAAAAGTCGATAGCTTGTTCAAGACTAAAGCCTGCATTGGCATCTAAACGTAAAGTGACGTGCGGTGCGATAGCCAGTATTTGATACACAAATTGGATCTCGCTTGCCATGTCGGTTTGAGCCACTTTAACTTTAACGCTGTTTATGTCGCCTTGTGTTAGGAGCTTTTGGGTCATAACCTCGATTGACATACCATCATAAAGTAATGGAACTACAGCTGATTGAGTATGAGGATTATCGATGCGAATAGGCAATTTATGAGTTAATTTTGCATCCAATAAGCTCAATGCAAATGCTAGCGATGGTAGCGACATCTGCTGGGCCATGTCATTTAATATCGCCAAGGGTTGATCAATTATATTTGCTAACACATGCTGCAGTTGCCATTGCACCTCAGTAAGGGATTCTTGGCTAAACCCGCTGATCACTTGGCTATTAATGTCCAAGCCTGACAGTGGCGCGATTTCAACCCAAGCTGCTTGCTGGTTATTGAGTTGGATCTCGAGCACCAAGCCTTTACGACAATCAATTCGTTGCTTACCTACAGGTAAATAAGGGTTAAGCTCAATTTGATACTGATACAGACTACAACGGCTGATGGTTAATTGGTCAAGTAATGACATTATCGCTCCTTTAAACCGGTTAACGGTTCTGGGCATAATAACGCCAGTAAGGTATCGGTAAATAAGTCAGGGTGCAGGCTGTGAATATTATGCCCTGCGGCATGCAATGGCTTTAGCTGTAAGTGTTGAGCAGAATCGGCGAGTGAAGCCTGCCAATCGATAGCCACTTGTGCAAACTTTTTATCATCTACACCATAAATAAAATGACACGGGCAGTTAAGGCGCTCAAGCACCGTTCGACAGTCTTGTTGTAAGCTCAGTGAGGTTGTTATGAAGCAATTAGCCAAGCGTTGGGGATCGTTAATCCGCCGTATAGCGATAAGTTGTTGTTTTTGATGTTTACTCAAGTCGCTAAAAACAGCTTGTTGATACCAAAGACTGAGAAAGTCCGTTATGGGTAAATACTTGAGTTTGTTCGCCCACAGGTTATCGCTTTGTGATCGAGCCGCTTGCTGCTGAGAGTCTTGCAAACCAGGATGAGCAGATTCGAGGGTTAAGCTTAAGAGTGAATCTGCAAAGTCATCGGCAATATGCAGTGCAATTCGACCCCCAAGAGAATAGCCGAGTAAATGAAACTGCCTATAGCCCATGGCATGTATTTTATTGACGATCAGCTTTGCAGCTTGGTGCAACCCCGGCGAGTCTAAAGTGTCGATATTCTCGCCATGACCAGGTAAATCAATACAAATACAATGAAAATATTGGCTTAAACGTGGCATTAAAATAGACCAGTCGTCTTTGCTGCCCAAAAAACCATGCAGCATGAGTAATGCGGGTAATTGTGGTTGGCCAAAACGACGGATCATCGCCATTAGTGTTGTTTCACCCATTGGTTGATTTGCGTTATTTGATCGCTCGCTTGAGTTGGGCTGACATTAACTTCAATGACTGACGCACAATTAAACTCAAAGGCTTCATGATAAGCCTGATTAAACGATTCAATGTCATCTGCTTGTCGATAAGCCAAACCAAACATGGCGGCACCATAGCCAAACTCTAAACCATGACTTAAGCGGTAAAAATCATTACGCAGGCTTTCATTAGGCACAGGCAATAAATTAAAGATATTGCCGCCATCGTTATTGAGAATAACCAGCACAAATGGTTGAGTCATTTGCTTCAAGAGTGCCAATGAATTGAAATCATGCAAGCAAGACAAGTCGCCCATAACTAGGGTAGTTGGTGCATTTTTATCTGCCGCAATACCACAAGCGGTGGCAATTAAACCATCAATACCCGACGCGCCACGATTGGTATAAATTGCCGGTGTGTCAGTGGCAATTGGCGCATACATATCATAGAGGCGAATCGGTAAACTATTACCAATAAACAGTACATCTTGGTCTGTTTGCGCTAAAGCGATTGCACGTATCACTTGCGCTTCACCAAAGGTTGTATTGTCTATTTGTTGTTTCAGCAGCGACTCTAACGACTCATTTAGCGGTAATAATGCTAATGCCCAGTTGGCCTGTGATGAGCGTGGCCAAGGTAGCTGGCATACGGCTTGAACACTGGCTTGGAAAAAATCTTTAGCTTGATGGGCCGGATCTAAACGATCGCTGTACTTACCTATTTGCCAATAGCTATGCCAATTTTGCTGGGCAATATATTGAATTAATCGTTTGGAAATAAAGCGCCCACCAAACACTAATATCCGCTCAGCTTGTTCAAGTTGTTTGTTGGCTTTAGCGTTTAATAATAACTGATCAACGTGACCAATTACCCCAGGATGCTGGCGTAATTGTGATTGCGCATCGACCAATACTGGCCAGCCCAACTTTTGCCCTAATGCGACGATTTGTTGAGCATTATCCTCAGGAGCTAAAGTTCCTACTACTATCACGCCTTTACCATGAACAAACCGCATTAAGGTGTCGGTAGAGGGTAACTCAGCACTGGCTGTACGAGCATAACGAGTCAGTGGCTTAGTGGTTTCAAACCATTGGTTTAAGGGCGCAAGATACGTTGATGTTGTTACACTAGCCGTTTTCTTCACATGAGCTAATGTGACCAATTCTGCGGGGTATAGAGGCTCGCGGTACATACAATTTATGTGTACTGGTTGATGCTGGTTGGCCACAGCGTGATCAATCGTACTCAGTAATGCACTCGCCGGATAACCCAGATCAGGCGTCGGTAAATTAACTTGCTTGGCATATTGCGCAAATATGGCGGGCTGAATAATTGCTTGATTAGCACCGCAATCAATCAATTCAGGCGGTCTGTCACCCGATAAAATAATCAACGGCACATGGGTTAACCATGCTTCTACAATGGCCGGATAAAGGTTTGCCACCGCAGTACCTGAAGTGGTAATGATGGCGACAGGCGCATTACTGGCCTTTGCTAGTCCGAGGGCCATAAATCCTAATCCACGCTCATCAAAATGAATGTGGCGTGTCAGTAAGGTTTGACTCGCAGCGGCCAATGTTAACGGAGTAGAGCGAGAACCTGGTGCCATACAGACATGCTTAACTCCTAAGCGTGCCAGTTCCTCCAAGATCAATTGACCCCATAACAAATTCATATCGGCGCTGGTTTGTTGTTGCATATCGGCTCATATTACAAATAAATAATCGAATATTAGTGTAACGCTAAGTTAGCGTTACATCTAAGATTTAGTGCAGGTTTTTATCCAAAAATGACGAAAAAAATGCTCAACGTTTCAATCAAACAGCAGCCATATTCGGTCTTGTTTTATTTTTGTTGTACTACAGTTACTAATATGATTTAAATAAGACATTAAAAACAATAACAACAAGGACACTATAAATATGGAATCAGCGGCATTATTAAAACGAGTCGATGAATTACCCCGTTTACCTAAAGCGGTTAGTGAGCTGTTAGATGCGGTAAACAATGACAATAGCACGGTGAAAAGTATTTCTGCGAAAGTCGCTCAAGATCCTTTAATTAGTGCAAGGGTATTAAGACTCGCTAATTCTGCCCATTTTGGGCGAAGCCGCGAAGTAGGCAGTATAGATGAAGCCGTGATCCGCTTAGGCATGCAAACCTTACGAACCTTAGTTATTGCTTCTGCGGTAATTGGTGCAATTCCCAATGTGGATGGTGTTGACTTAGCTGATTTTTGGGGCGAGACATTTGAAGAGGCGCTATATGCGCAAGAAATGGCTAAGCGCTGTGGTGTTCCTCCAGATGAAGCCTTTACCTGCGCAATTTTACATAATATTGGCGATTTATTAATTGCTGTCGTTGAGCCTAAGATGTCAGCTAACATTCGACTCGCAGTGCAAGCGGGTGGGGATAAGCAGCAACTTGAAACCGAATTACTCGGTTTTGACTCTCCTGCTGTCGGGGCATTATTAGCTAAGACCTGGAAATTTACGCCATCATTGGTACAAGGCATTCAATATCAACGAGATCCGTTAGCGGCAAAACCTGCATCTAAACTTGCTTCGGTGATTTATTTATCGCACCAAGTCTTTCGTCACTGGGATGATGATCGAGATGAAGAATCGTTTACTGCTTGGTTAGCCGGAAAGGCCAATCATGAAGCGGGTATCATCAAGATGGATATGGATGGATTAGCCGACCGATTCGATGAATTACGCGGTAAGGGTTTAGAGATAGGTAAACAATTAGCCTAGTCACGACACTTAACTATTAAGCTCTGTTTATACAGAGCTTTTTTTATGCTTGATTGTTAATCCACTCGCTTAATACCACATGAGTTTTTATTTTGACTATGTCAGCCTGAGCATCGATAAATTCACGGATTTCATGCAATCGCTGCATTGAGTTAGCATGTACATAGACCAGTAAATCCATGTCTCCTGTGATGCCTTGGCAGGTAATCACTTCCGGTATTGTGGTAAAAATATAAATGACTTCAGCGCAACGGGCGCAACGATGCTGAATTTCAAAGTAGGCTGATACCCCTTGCTTTTGCGACTCACTCAGTAAAACCTGATAACCACGGATAACACCCGTTTGCTCCAACTTCTTGATTCGTTCTGTCACAGCGCTGCGCGATAAACTCACTTTTTCGGCAATAAACGAAATGCTCTGCCGAGCATTGAGGCGTAATTCGCTTACAATCGCTTTATCAAATTTATCCAATGATTTATATCTCAGTAATTGAGTACTATCGTTCTATTCTGTCATTATGATGGAAAGTTGTCACTTTTCCGTCATTATGTCGGTTTAGTAAAGCAACTTGAGCCAATTAACCCGCAGAATGTTTTGCTGTTTGGCCTTATAATGTCGCCACCTATTTCAGTAAGAATAAAATAATGAATCAAATGAATGCAACAATAGGCCGTTGGCAAGGTGCAGGCTTAATGGCCACCACTTTGTTAGGTACCGGGGTATTTATTTTACCGCAAATGACTATAGAGGTAGCGGGTTCAGCCTCATTATTAGCATGGTTACTCTTAACGGTAGCAATTATCCCTGTCGCATTAGTATTTGGTTTGTTAGCCAGTCGTTTTCCTCATGCTTCTGGTCCTGCTTACTTTATTGAAAAGGCATTTGGTGCAACCGCAGGAAGAACCATTGGACTAATCTTTTTATTAGTTATCCCCATTGGGGCACCTGCTGCAATTTTGATGACCTTTCAATTTTTAGAAGCACTGATATCAATATCAGGGCTAGGTCAATTAGTCGCAGAGTTATTGATTGTTGCTGTGTTACTGCTGCTCAATATTAAAGGTATTCAAGTGTCGGCAAAGTTACAGTTTATGCTGACACTATTGATTGTTGCGGTTGTGGCAATATTATTTGGAGCCAGTGGCTTAAATGTTGGGCAGCTAGAAAACTTTGCCCACAGTAGCCATCCGCAATTTAGTGGGGTGATGTTAGCCATGGGCATTGGTTTTTGGAGCTTTTTAGGCATCGAAGCCATGACGCATTTGGCCAGTGATTTTCGTCAGCCGGATAAAGATTTGCTGCCTGCCATGATGATGGGCACGGTATTGGTTGGGGTTATTTACTTAGCCTGCACGTTTTTACTTCTCATGGTGCCAACAGAGGGTGCCGGCTTAGCCATGATATCGGCATTTGATTATTTATTATCAAACACTTTTCTCAGTGGATATGGCGCCTATATTATTGGTATTTTAGGCATAGCCAGCGGTTTAGCCACGGTCAATGTCTATGCTGCCAGTGCCGCCCGTTTATTGTGGAGTTTTAGTAAAGAAGGTATTTTGCCGCGCTATTTCGACAAGTTAAACCCACATGGAGTCCCTTTTAGAGCCTTGTTTGCGATTTTGGGCTCAATGGCGGTGGTGATTGTTGTTACCTATTTTAGCTCGCAAGAATTAGAAGACTTAATTGCATGGAGCAATGGCGTTTTTGTGATTATTTACTTACTGGCGATGTTGTCAGCGGCTAAATTACTCAGTAAACGATATTTGCCATTAGTTATTGCAGGTTGTGTGTTTTGTATTGGTTTGGGCATTGCCCTTGGCAGTAATATGATTTACGCCACGGTATTGGTGTTAGTGATTGCGCCGTTTATGTTTTGGCAAAAAGCCCATCTTACGCGTAAGTATTTAATGAGTAATACCCAAGGCTAATTGGCCATGACTTAACGTATTTCCATGGCGATATTGCGCATTTGAATCAGTTCACTGTGTTTTAAATACAGCAAATCAGCTGTGCGGCGAATAATTTGGTCTTCATATTGCGACAATTCACCATCGGCATAGGCTAATTTCCACATCGCAAGCAGTAGTTTCTGCTTATCTTCAACGCTAAACTGACTATTGATCTCAGTGGTAAACTCAAATAATGAGGTGGCATTATGGCGGCTGAGTTTAGCTTCATTGATCAGTTCAGAGGCTTCATCTGCACTAATATGTAGTGTATTAACCAGCATTGCGGGTAGCAAAGCGGCTTCCGACGATGACAAGTGTTCATCTGCATAGACAACTTCAAGCAACAGCGTTGCTGCCGCAAGATTAAGGTGTTTTACCTTGTCTTCTGGGCTACTTTCTTGAGTATGGGATTGGATAAAGTGCTTTAGTTTTGCGATCATAATTAGGCTGTCCAATATTACTGTTCATTTTGATGCTAGCAAAAATGATAATCCCAAGCGAATAGCTTGGGATTAAATTATGTTAACCCAAGTGTTGCTTGGGTTAACAAGTTAGGCCCTTGAAAGCAGGTTATAAGATTGAACCTAGACCTTTCATTAATAAATCCACAGTGCCTTCGCCACCACTTTGCTGAAGATAGTTTTTAGCGATATCAACCATAGGTACAATGTAGTCTTTTGATATACCGAGCTTTTCAAAAGCATCATATACCATAGCGCTCCCTTGTAACGAAGAGCCTAAATTACCTGCTTTTGATAATAATCCCGACATACCATTATCCGATGATAGTGCAGGTACCGCAGCCATTAGCCCATCAGCATTGGGGATACTGTTGCTTAGCTGACTGAAATCATTGTTACCTAAATTGGTTTGGGCCAAATTAAGCAATGATCCTAATCCGCCTTCAGCTTGAGTTTGAGATAATCCAAGTTGCGACATAACGCTGCTCACTAATGCACTTGATTGCTCTGATGCTGCTGGCTGTGCAATGGCTTTAGCTTGTTCTGTTGCTGGTTTTTTAGTTATTTCAGTCACGTTATCCAACCAGCCTGCAGATGTCGGTGCCGAGAATATCAATACGGTAACCAGTACCGGTAATGCGGATGCTAATTTCATAGTGAGTGTCCTATCATGCCATTCAATGTCTAAACTTCGGGTCATTTTAGCCTGATTTACATAAATGCGACAGATGATCACGATTTTTGCTCATTAGACTTGTGCAAAATGCTTTTTTTTTGGGTATCCTAAGCGCAATATTTGTCGTTAATAGATTACTGGAACCCACATGTCATTGTTTGCAATTTTGACTGAAGCATTTAACTTTTTTCGAAACCACATCCGTCAGCTTGCCATACTGACATTGCCATTACTATTAATCCAAGTCGCTATCCAACTTTGGCTAGGTAATGAAATGATGCAGGCTGATGCTGAAAACCCACAATTTGGCGCAGTTCATGCTGCGGCAATGATGGTACTGTTGTTAGTATTTTCATTTTTAATTGCGGCTTTAACACTCTATTTAGAGCTACGCTCTCAAGGGCATGATCTTGCGCCGGGACAAATATTGAAGGCTAGCTTGCCATTTGTACCACCATTATTATTAGCTGGTGTATTTTCTGGCTTAGCCATTTTAGCGCCGGTAATGATTTTTGCTGCATTTGGCCCGTTGTGGTTAATTGGTTTATTAGTCAGTTTATATTTGTTTTCTCGGCTTGCATACGTGAACTTTATGGTGGTGGTTGAACGTTTAACGCCCCTTGAAGCGATTAAGAGCAGCTTTAAATTCAGTGGCCCTATCACGATTAAAACCATTGCAGTATTAATGCTATACGTGCCATTGTCTTTATTGGCTGGCATGTTTTCACAAGTCGCGATGCAAGTTGGCTTTCCACTGCAACTGATCGTAGAAGCGACTTTTTCATTCTTAGGTTTGTTTGTTAACATCGCTTTGTTTAGATTGTATATGGTCAATCGTAAAACTGCGGATGCTGACATCACCGAGGGATAATAGCTTGTAGACACTCAAAAAGGAGAGACCATTGTTAAATGATATTGAGTTTATTGATGGTTTCTCTACTGAGCTTAGCGACGATTATCGTTTAGCCAAAAGTTATGTCCGTGATATTCCTACTCAAGCGCTAGTGTATATTCGCAGTTTTACCCATAAGCTCACTAGCCAACTCGCCATTCCCCATGGGCTTATTTTCACTAGCCCTAATTTGTACGACCGAATTGAACAATTACATCAAGCACGATTAATCGATCCGCCAGCTGTGCGCGCATTACATCGGCTTCGCAGTGACGGTAATCGTGGTGCCCATCCAGAAAAATACCATTTAACCCAAGCACAACTCGTGACGATTGCAGAAAAGTCGATTGAGCATATTTTGCAATTGATTAAAAAACTGTACCCATTAGTACAGCAATCAGCACCTAGGTATCAATTTGACGCTTTTGACTCATTTGCTGGGCGTGATTTATGTTACCGCGCAGTGATGGATAACGACGCGCAAGCGCAGTATTTAGTTGGCATGTCTCTAAAAGCCAAAGGCTTAATGCTACAAGAGCAGGAACAGGCTTTAGCCCAAGTATTACTGGCTCGTTCTACGTTTAATGATGTTGATTCAATGACAGAAAAAACATCAACGCGAAACTCTGCCGCGGACGCGTTTGCACAAGCGGGTTATTGGTTTGCCTTAGCATCCACTCAGGATCAAGCGGCATTATTTGAACATGGTGTGAGCTTATTACATGGATATTGTGGTCATCCAAATCCAATTGAAGGTGAGCAACTTATTGCTAAGGCTGCCGAAAAAGGCATTGTCGAAGCACAAGCATTACTGGGGTTTTTCTATCTTGTTGGCAGCTCTCAATTTAGTGTTGATCTGATCCAAGCCGAGCGTTTATTAACCCTTGCCGCCAATGCTGAAAATGCTGAGGCCATGTCAAATCTTGGAGTGTTGTTTTATCAAAACCAACAATTTGAAGATGCATTTTTATGGGTGAATAAAGCCGCGAAAGCCGGATATTCTAATGCCCAATATCATTTAGCTTTGATGCTAGTCGAAGGGCTAGGATGCGATATAGATGTACCTGCAAGCCTGCAATGGATGAACGAAGCCGCTGAGCAAGGGCAGGTTGATGCCATGCTACATTGTGGCAGTGATATTTTGCACGATGACAATGCCAGTCAACAACAACGAACTAAGGCCGAACATTACTTACACCAGGCGATTAAGTACGGCTACAATGTGAGTGCAATGATAGAGTTAAGCGTGGCGTTAGCTGACGGTATTTTAGGCCGTATCGATGTAGTACAAGCCGCATATCTACTCACACTCGCTAGAACGCATGCTAATGAGGAACACCGACAAGTCATCGAGCCATTGTGGCAATCATTAGCCATGCAGATTGACAGTGTCATCGCACTCAATCCCACTGAAGAAGAGTTAATTACCTTGCAACAGGCCAAGAGCTTACTTCTGTAAGTTAAGTTGTTGCTGGCGGGCATGATGCTTGAATATCATGGATGTTAATCCGTTAATCCGTTAATCCGTTAATCCTTTCAACGTTAACACTCTAGCTGCTGATATTACTCACACTACGCAGCTTAATACGCTGGCTAGATAGAGAAAGCCTTCAATGCTGTTATTTGTCTAGAGAGTGCTGAATCATTGTTAACTGAGCAGATTTTTAATGGAATGAGTATTAAATAAATTTTGTTACTAAAAGCCACTAGACGACAGACTAAAAAATCAAGTAGGGTGAGAGCATAAATTAGGATCTATTAAATCAATCATTCGGATAATAATCCGATTAAGATGAATTTGACCCGTAGAATAATCATGACTCACTCAATGTTTCAGACTCACAAAAAGTGGCTATGGCTACTGCTCGGCGTATGGCTGATTGTAATACAATCATTCGCGCTGCTGCATTCTGCTGAGCACGGTCTGGAACATCAGCATACTCATTGTATTGTGTGCGATTTTGGTCATAACCTAAATGCCGGTCCATCATCTTTGCGCATGCCGCCGATGGGATTGCAACAGCCGGAATATATTGCGCATACACCTTATCAACAACCTAGCTTGTCGGTATTACGTCACTTCAATGTTCGTGCTCCTCCCTGCCTTTTTTAAGCAATATCACAACATAAAAATTTATAATTTTTTGCTTATCTAAAGGAAAGGCACAATGAAACTTGCATTATCTTCTATAGCGCTAGCAGTTGCTGGCGTATGTTCACCGGTTATGGCTGCGCAACTACAAGGCCAAGTCACCGACCCACAAGGCGCACCTATTGTTGGTGCTCAAGTCAGCATTGATGGTGGCCCTCGGACAATGACTAACTCACAAGGTCAGTATCAGTTAACCGTTGCCGATAATAGCCATGTGCATTTGCACGTAAGTGATGATAATTTTAAGCATGTTGATCAGGATTTGCAGATCACTACAGGTGTGATTAAACAGGATGTTTCACTCAAGCAGGCCATAATGGAAAATATCGTGGTCACTGCATCACCTCTTGCGCGTTCGGCACTCGAAAGTACCACACCAATAAGTGTACTTACCGAAGATCAGCTTAAACTTAATATCGAACCCACGCTCGGCGATACCCTAGAAAAACTCCCAGGTGTACAAGCTTCCCACTTTGGTGCTGGGGCCAGTCGTCCTATTATCCGTGGTATGGGCGGCCCTCGTGTGCAAGTTCTTGAAAATGGTCTCTCTGTAGGTGACGCATCTACTGTATCTGCGGATCACGCAGTAACCACTGAGGCTGCATCGGCACAACAGATTGAAATTCTTCGCGGTCCTGGCACTTTGCTTTATGGCAACGGCGCAATTGGTGGCGTGGTCAATGTGGTCGATAAGCGATACCACGAGGCGCCTGTCGATGGCGTTTCAGGACAACTTGGTACTCGCTACGATACTGCCAGTAACGGTCGTACATTCAACGGCGATATTGATGGTGGCAATGGTCAGTTCAATTGGCATTTAGATGGTACTCATCGCGTTACCGATGATGTTGATATCCCTGGTAATGCAATTGTCGATATGCCCGAAACCCATGGAAAACTCGATAACAGTAGCTTGAAACTCGATGACTATGCTGCTGGTGTAGGTTATACCGCAGATACTGGATTTGTCAGCGTATCAGGTGCTCGAACCGAATCTAACTACGGTATTCCTGGCCGCGGCGAGACTGATGCTGCGGATATCACCATCGATTTAAAGAAAACTGCGTGGCAGTTACACAGCGGCTTATTAGACCCATTTGCTGGTTTTAGTAAGTTGCGTTTTGATGCTGGTTATACTGACTATCAACACTCAGAAGAAGAAGATGGCGTTGCAGGCACCACTTTCTTTAATAAACAAAGTGAGGCGCGCTTAAGCCTGAACAATAACCCTTGGGGTGAATGGCAAGGCACCATGGGATTGCATATGGTTCACCGTGACTTTTCTGTTGAGGGCGAGGAAGCGCTCACGCCAAACAGTAAAACAGATACTTTGGCAGCTTTTATTGTCCAGGAGCGTAAAGTCGGAGATTTTCGTTTTGAACTCGGTGGACGCATAGAACATTATCGCTTAGCGCCAGAGGGGATGATCTTAGAGACTATTAATGGTGAGCAAAACTATCAAGCTGAAGATTTAGTCGACAATGATTTGACCTTATCGGCAGGAATGGTTTGGGATTTCGCACCGTCGTACAATTTAGGTTTGTCCTTGACTCGAGCTCAGCGTTCTCCAACCGCCGAAGAGCTTTACAGCTTCGGACCTCATGATGCTACGCAAAGCTTTGAGATCGGTTCACAGTTTACCATTGTAAACGGTCAAATTATGACTGACAGTGGTAATAACGACAAAGAGATCGCGAATAATATCGACCTAACCTTACGTAAATTAGAGGGGGCATGGACAGGTTCATTAAGCATGGCTTATAACAGAGTGAACAATTTCTACTACGAGAAAAATACCGGTTTAATTGCCTCTGATATTGTTGGCGCTGATCCAGAAGGTGATTTACCTGTATATCAATTTACCCAAGGTGATGCTGAGTTATATTCACTTGAGGCTCAGGCCACTATCCCATTCAATGATAATTGGTCGTTAGATATGTTCAGTGATTACACTCGCGGCAAATTGGTTGATGGTGGTAATTTACCGCTCATGCCGCCTATGCGTATAGGCTCAACGTTAAACTATGATCAACAGCAATGGCACGCGGAAATTGCCGCGATTGGTTATGGTAAACAAACTGATACAGCAGAAAATGAAACTGAAACAGCAGGTTATGCTTTAGCAAATGCAGCGGTTACCTATCGTTTATACACGAATTCGGGTGATATGTTGCTTTATGTCAAAGCAAATAACCTGTTGAATCAAGAAGCAAGACCACATACTTCATTACTTAAGGACTATGCTCCGCTAATGGGCCGTAACGTGATGTTTGGTGTCACTTATAACTTTTAGTCTTTACTGCTTGTATACAAAATTAACTTAATCCTAAAGCGAAGTCTCTGACTTCGCTTTATTTTTAAGTTTGCATTTTGATTTCTTCATCAGCGGCGTAAAGTCCGCTTGCTCACATTTGGGCTATCACGACATTCGCTTCGTGCTGAAGGACTGCTGCATTTGGCAATTAGCGATAATCAAGATCACAGTTACATCAACTTAGGCAGCAGTCATGTTAATTAATGATCGCAGCCGCTGATGGATCTTCACTAAGTGCAACCTGCGGTTCGTTAATCTGCTTGATGCTCAAACGTACGTCCATTGCGTTGTGACTGATTGGGCTTAGCACGACTGAACATATCAGCGTATGGCGCTGTTTGTTCGCGCTGCACATCCGCACGGCCTTGGTAGATATCGCCTTGTTGGGATTGTGCTTGTTTTCTCTGCAATATTTTTTTACCTAGCAACTGTAAAGTAATAAAGCTTAATAAGCCTAACAACAATAAAAATGGTAATAACACTATGGTGGTCAATGCGATGGCAAACAGCATCAGTAATGTCAAAATAGGGTTCATGCTAGTGAACCTGTTTTTCAAATTGGCAGTGTGGAATGATTGATTAAATCTCATAGTAGCTCCTGGGTACACTTAGCCTGAAAATGGGGTCTAAAAAGGTTACCTATAAATCAGTAACGATGATTTAAAGTACAGTCTGCATTGCTGAGACATAATATGTCACGTTAAATTCGGTTAATGTTTACGCTTTGGCGCTCAACTATCTAAGGTAAATACTTGCTAATGACCCGCTTGAGCGGGATCGAGTAAAAGTATCAGTAATCATTTTTACTCATGTGTTGATTCGCGATAGCTCGTTCGACACTGTTGAAAATAATATTACGAAACCATTGATGCCCTGGTTCTTGGTTATTTCTTTCATGCCATAGAAACACATAAGCCATTGGCATAAATTCAAACGGTAAGGGAATAGAAACCAGTGAATAGAGCTTTTGAGCATGATGAGCAAAACTTGATGGCAAGGTAAAAATTAAATCAGTATTCGCGCAGACGCTGGCCGCACCATAAAAGTCTGGTACTGTAGTCGATAGATGACGATGTAAGCCTAAATTGGCCAGATGATAATCGAGAGCCCACCAATCGTTGCCTTCACATCTTACCTGAACATGAGACATGCTAAGGTAGTGAGCTTGATCCCATTGACCCGCTTTTACTTGCTGTAAAATAGGATGATCTTTACGCACTAGGCAAACTTGATGGTCGTTAAATAGTGTTTGTGATTCTATACCTTCGGGTACTTTTTCAATATTGACATCAGTTTGTGGATAAATATCTCTGCCAGCCAGGCCAAAATCGATTTGCCCTTGCTGTAGATCTTGCATAGATTTTTCGGTCCAGACATAGGAATCTAATTTTATTGACGGTGCTTGTTGCAATAGTGGCCCGATAAAATAGGGGATTAAGGTTTCATAAGCACTTTCAACCATAGATAATGAGAATTGGCGGTTACTGGTCGCGGGATAAAAAGTGGGAGGCTGGGTAAGTTGATATAAGTTTTGCAGCACTAACGGCAGTTGCTGTCTTAATGCATCTGCATGAGCCGTGGGCTTTAAACCGTGCGCTGTGCGTTGAAATAGTGGGTCATCTAATGTTTCTCGCAAACGATTTAAGCTTTTACTCACCGCCGATTGACTAACATGCAATCGATGAGCTGCTCGAGTCACACTTTGCTCCTCAAGTAATACTTGGAGAATGACTAATAGATTAAGGTCGACCCGAGCCAGATTGTCTAAATTCATGTGATATTCTCAAATGGAAATTCACTTTGGATTTTATATCATTTTCGTTCATACCTCCATTTGGCTTATTATAACGCCCTATTAAGGGTGACCTTTGTGCATTAAAAATTTAAGAGAAAGAAGTTTATGCGTCGTAACCTATTGCCACTGTTAATGTTTATGGTGCTATTAAGCCCATTAGCTATTGATATTTATCTGCCGTCTATGCCTGCAATGGCATTGGAATATGGTGTCTCTAACAGTGAAGTACAGTCCACCTTAGTGTTATTTTTATTTGCGATGGGCGTAGGGCAAATTTTAATTGGTCCACTCGCCGACCGTTTTGGTCGTAAACCTGTCGCGTTATTTGGGATTGTGCTTTATGGCATTAGCAGTTTATTGGGTGCTTACTCGGTTGAATTTGAATGGTTGCAGATTGCTCGAGTTTTTCAAGGGTTAGCCGCATGTTCAACCTCTATTGTGGTCTTTAGCGCGGTACGTGACTGCTATTCCCGCAAAGAAAGCGTGTCGATGTACAGTTATCTCAATGGTGCCATTTGTGTGGTGCCCGCGCTGGCTCCAACATTTGGTGGCTTATTAGCCTTACAGTTTGGCTGGCGTTCTACCTTCATTTTTATGGCTTTGTATGCCATTTTTGTGTTGTTTTTAGTGGGGTTCCGTTTCCCTGAAACGCGTCCATTAAATACCGACAGCACAGGACCTTTATACCGTTGGAGTCGTTATAAGCCGGTTATTGGTGACCCACATTTTATGTTTTATGCCAGTTGCTGCATGATCGCGATGGCATCGATATTATGTTACGTGTCGTACTCACCTGTGTGGATAATTGGTCACTTAGGCATCTCAGAATTAACCTTCAGTGGTCTGTTTGGCCTTAATGCTGCCATCAATATTGTCGCGTGTTTTGCCGCTCCAGTGTTGGTTAAGCGTATTGGGAATAGACCTGGCGTAGTGGTAGCTTTGTCGTTAATGCTGCTTGCTGCGGTTATTGAAGCAGCGGTTTACTTTGCCGGTCCACAAGCAGGCTTAGCCGCCGCAATAGCGTTTATGGCTCCGATGATGATTTTGTGTGTTGGCTTTGCTATTTTACTTGGCCCTGCAACCAGTATGGCATTGTCAGCTTTCGGTGAGAGAGCAGGTACTGCGACGGCTATGCTGGGATGTATTCAAATGAGTGGGGCATCAATACTGACGGCGTTGATCCAACTAACCGATATACCTGCGCCTTATGCAATCGCACTAGTGATGGGCGGTTTTAGTTCGGTATTACTGATTATTATGGCAATGAATCGCTTAAGTCATTTGCATCAAGAACAATTACAACACGATTAATTAAGCTTTAGTAACATCACCTTTAACCCGCAGAATGCTAACCACATTCCGCGGGTATTTTTTTGCCTCAATATGGTGAGACTTAAAAGCGAGCGTTAATTGCTACGCCAAAATTAGTTTCTGAATCACTATTATATTCACTATTCTCGAAATAATGTTCTAGCGAAAACTTAGCCGAGAACACATCTGAAAAATGCCAGAAGTAACGTGTATTTAAACCAGTTTCAGTGATGTTGTTGCTGTGGCTACTTTGATTTGAGTCATCAATATTACTGCTGCTGAAATCAGTATTTACATCTGCCCGGTAGTAAGTCGCACCCACTGACCACGCGTTATTGATATACCAATCTGCAAACACTGCAACAGTATAAATGTCATTTTCAAAGTTTAATTTAGAATCTTCCACTATAGTCGGAGTAGGTCCATCAACTTGGGTGAGAATTTCGTTGTTGGTATATTGTGGGTTTTGATAACCTACAGCCCCAGTTATAAACACTCCAGCGGTTGATTGTAATGGAATAAAATGTTCGTAAGTTAACGTGATAGCATCAATATCTTGGCTAAAATATGATTCAAATTCATATTCTAGATATGCGCCATTGTTAGATTTTGATTCTGAGTTGGTAGCGTAGTTCAAGGATAACTTTGAGTGTTCGCTAAAAAAATACCCTGCAATAATCTCGTATGTTGTGGTGTCAGATACAGCATTATCTGTACTTAACTGGGTGACTCCAGCCCCCAAAAACCATTTTGAGTCAAAAACGTATTCTCCAGAGATATTATATAAATCTTCGATGTCAGTCGTGGCATAACGCGCTGAAATAGTAGAGCCTTGATTAAAGAACGCGGCTAATTCGTAGGGTTTTTCAGCTTGTTCAACCGCTTTAAAATAATAGTGATAATTGGCGTTAACTAGGCCATCCGCTTCACCTGATGAGTCTAAAAAACCGATTTCTGCTTCGTGATGGTAGGCATTATTTTGAGCGGCATAAACGGAACTTGTGGCAAATGCGAGCATTAATGCCACAGACATCTTTGTCATAGTTCTTGTCATAATTCCTGTCATAATAGTGGTTCTTCCTTGAGATGTTATGGTGTAAAGCCAAGCATATTGAACTTAACTTTACATATTTGCAACAAGATAAGACAAAAAATGAGCAGAAGTTATTGTATATATTGCCAATATCCACAGTCGGCTTGCGTGTGTCATGCGATCAAACAGGTATCTTCAAATACCGAGGTAGTGGTGATGCAGCACCCATCTGAAGTGGGTCATGCTAAAAATACCGTGAGGTTATTGAAGCTGGTGATGCCGCAGATGAAAATTTACGTGGGTGAGGCTGCCACGGACTTTATTGAGCTGCAACATTATTTAGTTGCGCAAACGAAGCCGATTTATGTGGTTTACCCTAATGAGCACAGTCAAACTGTCGTCGAGGCTGGAGCGAGTGAGGCGGCGATTATTATTTTAGTTGACGGTACTTGGCGTAAAGCATACCGAATGTTGCAGCTCAATCCGTGGTTACTTAATTACCCTTCATTGCATCTAGAATGTGAAGATGAGTCGCAATATGTTATTCGTAAAGCGAAACGCAGCGACAGCCTGTCAACCCTCGAAGCGGCTGCCTACACTCTGGTTGCATTAAATCCTGCAGCAGACATTGCGCCAATATTTGCAGTGTTTAACGCAATGGTGCAACATAAGTTAACGGCTATGCCAGCTCTGGTTCGTGAGCGTTATAACGGCGATAAACTCAAAGGATAGACCATATGAAAAATCGGCTGACAAGCTCATTGATTTTGCTCGTTACTGCGAGTTCATTAGCGTTCGTTACCGTCGCGGCAGATAAGCCACATAAAAAAATGACCTTGGCTGAAAAGGGCGAGCAAGCACGTCAAGAGTCGGCTGAACTTGAACAAACACAATTGCAAAAAGCGCGTGAGGCTGCCAAAGCCACCGCAGAACGTGAACAAAAAGCATTAGCAAAAGTGCAGTCTAATGACTGGGAAGCACAACAGCTCGAAAAAGCCCGAGTCCAATCTGATGAGCGTTTAACCCGTCAGCAAAAGTATTTACAACAGGCGCAAGAGGCTGCCACTCAAACTCGCAAAATCCCTAAAGAAACCAGTATTGAGCCTGTTCAATCTGAATAGTGTGAGTGCGTTAATTATCTGTATTTGGCTTATTTTGGAGCATCCCTTTGTCGTCTTGTCCTTTATGTCACCATGACACCGTAGCTTTTCATCAAGATAAAAAAAGAGCTTATGTTCGTTGTCCGCAGTGTTTTATGGTATCGGTTCCAACGGCGTTTTATTGGGATGAAGCCGCTGAGAAAGCTCACTACGATTGCCACCATAACGACTTTGCCGATGCGGGTTATCAACATTTTTTATCCCGCACCTTAACTCCGTTATTGACCCGCGTAAAACCGAATGCAAATGGATTAGATTTTGGTTGCGGCGAAGGCGCAGTATTAAGTCAAATGGCTGCAAAGCACGGTATTAACGTTGCTAATTATGATTTGTTTTATCACCCAGATACTCGAGTACTAAGTCAGCAGTATGATTTTGTCTGTTTAACCGAAGTGATTGAACACATTGCCGATGCACAGACGTTAGTCGAGCAATTAAGCCAATTAGTGCTGCCAGGTGGCATATTGGCCGTGATGACCAAGCGGGTGTCGGACCTTGATGGGTTTATCAACTGGCACTATAAAATCGACCCGACTCATATTAATTTTTACGCCCTAGAAACCTTTGAATGGATAGCGCGGCAACAAGGCTGGCAGCTTGAGGTGATCGACAGCGACGTGGTATTTTTTCACCTGCCCGCTTGTTAATATTGGCTCAATCATGGTTGATTGAGTTGCATGATGAGTTATAAATATCTGCTCGGGATATCAATCTTTATTGGACAGGCCTCAGTATCACTAATAATGCTGCCCTGACTTGCAATAGGCTCACTATGGGTAAAGTTTGATGTGAAATAGGCCAAATATTGTTATTTTCCCTCACTTATCCCACTTCTTAAGCCCAATGAAAGTTCATAAGCTTAATCGCGACCATTGCGCGTTAATAAATAGATACAATTGACTTGTTAGCAAATGAGTAAAAAATTTAACAAAATTGTCATTTCAAGGTAGTTTTGTTGTACTCATATAATAACCAATGGAATGGACATGCGCCTGACCTCTCTCGCTTTAGTATTTGCAAGCTTATTTTTATTTGCCTCCAGTGTTTACAGTGCATCAACCGTAGCAAGTGTGCCCAATGCCGCAGAGTTAAGCGCTGAAGTTGAAAGTAAAGTGATTGCATGGCGCCGCGATTTTCACCAACATCCTGAATTATCTAACCGAGAGTTTCGTACCAGTGAGGTGATTGCAAAACACCTTAAGTCCTTGGGACTTGAAGTGCAAACCGGTATTGCCCATACCGGCTTGGTAGCGATACTCAAAGGCGGTAAGCCTGGGCCTTTAATTGCTTTACGTGCCGATATGGATGCCTTACCCGTAACTGAAGTCGTTGATTTGCCTTTTGCATCTAAAGTCACCGATACTTATCGCGGTCAAAAAGTTGGCGTCATGCACGCGTGTGGTCATGATACTCATGTTGCCATGTTGATGGGCGTTGCCGACAATTTAGTTAAGGTCAAAGACAGTTTGGCTGGTGACGTAATGTTTATCTTTCAGCCTGCCGAAGAGGGTGCTCCAGAAGGTGAAGAAGGCGGCGCAGAGTTAATGCTCAAGCAAGGTTTATTCGCCAAGCGTAAACCCGATCAAGTCTTTGGAATGCACGTTACGTCGAGTATGCCCTCTGGCGTAATAGGCTTGCGTTCTGGCCCTGCGATGGCAAGTGAAGATTCATTTACTATTAAGGTTACTGGCAAGCAAACCCATGGATCGCGTCCTTGGAGTGGTGTTGATCCTATTGTGGCATCAGCGCAAATTATTAACAGTGTGCAAACCATTATTAGTCGCCAAGTTGATATTACCAAAGCACCTGCAGTGCTGAGTTTTGGGGCCATTAATGGTGGAATTCGATCGAACATTATTCCCGATGAAGTAGAGCTCATCGGAACCATTCGTACCTTTGATCAACAGATGCGTGCCGACATTAAAGTTAAATTGGCCGAAGTGGCTGCTAATGCGGCTAAAACCCTAGGTGCTACGGCGGTAACGGTTATCCAATCTGGTTACCCAGTAACCGTTAATAACCCAGAATTAGTCAGTAAAATGCGCCCTGTTATTGCTTCTGTGGTGGGTGACAATATGTTAATAGAGCCCGGGCTAATGACTGGCGCGGAAGACTTTTCGTATTATGCGCTGCAAACGCCGGGGATGTTCTTTTTCTTAGGTGTGACACCAGCGGACCAAGATATCAGTCAAGTTGCCAGCAACCACTCACCCGCATTTTATGTTGATGAAAGTGCCTTGAGAGTAGGTGTGCAAACCATGACGCAAGTTGCCTTAACCGCATTAAGCGTCGCACAATAAAACCCATTTTAGATAAACCTTTGGATGATAGCTCAAAAGGAGCGAGATATGACCCGTAAGATAATGGCGTTGCTGATGACGATAGGCGTACTGAGTGCGCCTGCCGTGTCAGCAACACAAGCTGAAGACATCAATAGCTTTACCTTAGACAATGGCATGAAGATTATGGTGCTGGAGGATAGCTCTATCCCTAATGCCAACATGTATATTTTTTGGAAAGTCGGTTCGCGCAATGAAGTGCCTGGCATTACTGGTATTTCACACTTTTTTGAACACATGATGTTTAACGGTTCTAAAAAGTTTGGCCCGAAAATGTTTGATCGCACAATGGAAGCGGCTGGTGGCGCGAATAATGCCTACACCACAGAAGACATGACAGTGTATACAGATTGGTTTCCTGCTAATGGTTTAGAAACCATTTTTGATTTAGAAGCTGATCGTATTGCCAACCTCGATATTAACTCTGAGATGGTAGAAAGCGAGCGTGGTGTGGTGCAGTCAGAGCGCACTACCGGTCTGGAAAACTCTAACTGGCGCACGATTCAAGAAGCGCTGAAAAGTGTTGCCTTTGCTGCACATCCATATAGCTGGTCAGTGATTGGTTATGAGTCGGATATTGCTGCTTGGACCTTAGAAGATTTACAGCAATACCATAAAACCTACTATGCCCCGAACAATGCGCTAGTGGTCATTACTGGTGATGTGAAGTTAGCTGAAGTGAAAGCATTAGCTAATCAGTATTTTGCGCCTATTCCTGCCCAAGCACCGCCAAAAGCTGTGCGTACTATTGAACCGCAACAAAATGGTGAACGCCGAGTCTTTGTTAAAAAAGAGTCTGTGAGCACACCAAACATTATGTTGGCTTACCATGTACCCGCAACTAGCCATGCTGACTACTATGCATTGGATTTGTTAGCGTCAATGCTCAGTGAAGGTAATAGCTCACGCTTTTATCAAGCTTTAGTCGACAAGCAATTAGCGGTTGCTGCCGAAACTTACATGCCGATGTCGTTCGACCCTAATTTATTTTATATTTTAGGTGTGGCGAATGCAGGCGTGAGCGCCGAGACGTTAGAGCAAGCCTTAATTGAGCAAATTAACCTTATTGCCACCCAGGGTGTGACTCAACAAGAGCTTGAAAAAGTCAAAAATATTAAGCTAATGGATTTTTACCGCACCATGGAAACCATTAACGGTAAAGCCAATACCTTAGGCACATACGAGTTGTATTTTGGGGATTACACCAAACTGTTTAATGCCCCTGAAGCATATAACAAAGTGACTCCAGCTGATATCCAGCGTGTTGCACAAACCTATTTAATTAAAGCGAATCGAACTGTCGGTGTGCTCGCTGCGACTGAGGAGTCTGACAAATGAAAACTATAGCTCACACCCAAATTAACCTATCGTTATCGGCCATCGCGTTAACTTGTAGTTTAGCCATAAGTGGTTGTGCGACTTCGCAGCAATCAACGGCCGATAATGCCTCTGCTAGTCCAAGCGCTGTCACGGCGAGTTTTGTGATGCCAAGCTACCAATCTGTCACCCTAGATAATGGTTTAAAAGTGACCTTGATGGTACAAAAAGAAGTGCCATTAGTGACCATTGATGCCGTGGTTAAGGCCGGGGCGGTGAATGATCTTACCTCTGGTATGGCGTACATTACCTCACAAAGTTTAATGCTAGGTGCTGCGGGCCAATCTAAGGCAGACATAGAGCAGCAACTAGACTTTATGGGTGCCAGTATTGATACCAGTGCCGATCTAGAAGGCAGTTATATTCGTGCCAATATGATGAGCAAAGATGTCGATACCGTGCTCGCTATTTTTAGTCATGTATTACGTCAACCAGACTTTGATAGCGCCGAATTTGATAAGCTAAAACAACGTGAAACCGTCGGTTTATCACAGCAAAAAGAAAGTCCTCGGGCCGTGATCGGGCGCTACTTCAATAAGTTAGTTTTTGGTGAACATCCTTATGCTAATCCGGTATCGGGTAATAGTGACACTATCGCTAAACTGTCTGTTGCAGAGTTACGCGCTTTTCATAAAGGCTACTATCAACCAAACAACATGACCATTAACGTGGTGGGTGATTTTGATGTCGCTGAGATGACCGCCAAGCTTAATAAAGCCTTTGGTGATTGGCAGACCACAGAAACAGTGGTTCAACCTGACTTAAGCCAAAACTTACCGACATTAACTCAGCCGCATGTATTGTTGGTCGACAAGCCTGATGCAATTGAAACCACTTTTTTAATTGGTGGCGTGGGTATTCGTTATGACAATCCAGATTATGTTGGGTTAACTGTCGTTAACACTATTTTAGGTGGTCGTTTTACCTCATGGTTAAATGATGAATTACGCGTCAATGCTGGTTTAACTTATGGTGCTCGTTCTGGTTTTAGCCCTTATGCGCAATCTGGCGTTTTTCAAATTAGTACGTTTACTAAATCATCAACAACAAAAGAAGCCATTGATTTAGCCTTAAAAACCTATGCTCGACTATGGGAAAAGGGCATTGATCAAACCACTTTAGATTCTGCTAAAGCCTATGTGAAAGGCCAGTTTCCACCTAAATATGAGACCAGTGGTCAATTAGCTGGTTTATTGTCTGACATGTACTTGTATGGTTTTAATGATGATTTTATTAATCAATTCCAAGCCAAGGTTGATGGGCTTACTGTTGCAGATACACAACGTTTGATTAAGCAATATTTCCCGCAACAAAACTTACAGTTTGTGTTGATTGGTAACGCTGACAACATTGCTGATGTTGCAGCGCAGTATGGTGAAGTCACTAAAGTAGACATCACAGCTACAGGCTTTGGCCAGTAGTTGCGAGTCAGTTAGTTAATTCGTAATATCCTATGATGGCTCACATAAGTGGGCCATTTTTATGGATCTAACTGATAATGTGATTAAATTTAGACGCTAAACGTTAGCAGCTAAGTTCATCGAGTAAGTTCATTGAGTAAGTTCATTAACTCAATTCTTTGAGTCAATGAGATCGCTGCGCCTAAACAGAGGCCGATAGGGTTAGCTGTATTGAGTTTGGTCTGTTTGCAATATTAAAGGATGTGTTAATAAGAGGGGGTTTGATGAGCGCAAAATATCGATCAATAATACCGTTGACAGCGATCTTGTTACTAATGCATTCAACGGCCTCTTATGCAGGCAAAGTGACTTTAGATATATTTTGTAGTCAATTAGCTGGCGAGTGGCAGGGCAATGCAGCTAATCCTAATACAGTTGCTAAAAAGGTAAGTACTTCGGTAATGTGTTCGGCTGATCAACGGAATTTATACATTAGTGTTAGCCGTGGTAGCCGCTTTTCAAACAGCGAGACCTGGTGGTTTAGACAACAAGAAGATCATATTTTATTGCTGTATGCCAATGGCGTCACCGACGATATATCACAACAGCTGACCCTGTATGAGCAAGCGGGCAGTTATTCATTTCTAGGTAAAGGTGAAATAAATCAGCGTCCTGCATTAGTGCAGTTACAGTTTGATCCCGTGATTGGTGATGCAGAACCGACAATAAAAGGCTGGCAGTGGCAGCAAAACGCCCATTATTTAGATGATGACAGTGATCAGTATCAGGTCATTAGAGCCATTAGTTTACTTAAATCGTCGGCAGAGGTTGCGCCGCCGACAGATTAGAAACTAATTTAAATCATTCAATTAGCGATAAAATAGATAAGCTGCAAATCCAGCCCAACTCAAGAGTAATAAGGCGGCTAACGACCATGTTAGAGGGTTGAATAGACTCTCTTGCTCATTGTAAGACACATCCGCATCATCATTGCTTGGAATCGCATGTTTGTTTTTCTGTTGCTGTTTACGCGCTTTATCACGTTCTCGAGCTTTCGCTTTTTCACGTTTTTTGTATTCCGCTATCCCTTTTTCAATCCCCGCGGCAATCAGCTTAGTTTGTTCTTTAACTTGTCCAGGCTTTTGAGTGGCCTTGGCAATTGCTAAAGCATCATTTTGGGTTTCTGGGGATAGCGTTTTCTTCATTATTCAGCGCCTGCAAAATCCAGTTGACGCCATGCTTCGTAGCTAATAATGGCAACTGAATTTGATAAATTTAAACTACGACTATTGGCGGTCATTGGGATACGTAATCGCTGCCCCAGTGGGGTTGCATCAATAATATCCATTGGTAAGCCACGGGTTTCAGGGCCAAATAACAAGACATCATTTTCTTGGAAAGCAATTTGAGTATGAGGACGACTACCTTTAGTTGTACAGGCAATAATCCGTTTTCCTGCCATCGCCTCTAAAAACGCGGCATAGTCTTTATGGCGAGTGACGCTGGTCATATCGGAATAATCAAGTCCAGCACGACGGAGTTTCTTTTCTTCGAGATCAAAACCCAATGGCTCAATCAAATGTAACTGTGAACCGTTGTTGGCACATAGACGAATGATATTTCCGGTATTTGGAGCAATTTCGGGTTCATAAAGGGCAATATGAAACATAGCAACCTTAGGTACGAAGCATAAAAAGAGGGACGAATTATACCTTAAGCAAGGTTTTTCTGCGAGACGTTATCAATGCCGACTTGGTGAAATGGGCGGTATAGCACGAATGATCATCCTTGATGGAGACTTAGCGCCAACTGTATTTGAGGCTGTCACAGCTAATTAAAGACCAGTTATTTATTGATACTTTAGCAGCCGATTCTACTGCTGTTATCGCCAATATTAGGCTGAATATAGGTTGTGAACATCGTTATTAGATAATATTGGCACCATTCTCTGGATCGCGAGATTGCGCTGCCTGTCGGCGTATATCATCAGTATCGCTGCTGATATCAACGCTAGCATCATCATGGACTTCATCGGATAAATCCGAAATTTTTTGCTCATTTGGTAAATTAGCTTGCTCCGTTATTGGTTGGCCACTTAACTGAGTTTGGTCTTGCTGATGTCTGCTGGAGACCAATTGTATCCCTTGAGGGAAAATGCGTTCGCGAGCATCATCTGGCATGCTGATTTTATTCGCTTCATAAGCGCGTACCAGTAAGCGCATTAAAATTGAAGCCACTTTTGGAACACTATGAGTTTCTGCATTAACCCAAAAATACACTTGCAGGTTAATAGTGGAAGAACCTAGGTTGGTTATCAGTACCTGCGGTTCAGGATCTGCTAGTACGCCGTGGTGAGCCATCATGATCTCCATGGCGATGTCCTGAGCCTTACGAATATTGGTATCGTAGCCAATACCAATCATAAAATTGCCCCGTATTCTTGGGTTTGCGGTCAGGTTTTTAATCACGTTTTTATAAATTGTGGCATTGGGAATTTGGATGTGGTTGCCATCGTAGTCGACTAACGTAGTGGCCCTTGCGGTGACTTTTTTTACAATGCCTAATTGACCTTCCACAGCAATGACGTCGCCTAATTTGAACGGGCGCTGGACACTGAGCAGTAAGCTGGAAATAAAGTTTTCGGCGATGTCTTTAAAGGCAAAACCTAAAATGAGACCTATTACCCCAGTGCTACTAATAATGGCAACGGCAAACTGAGTTAAGCCGGCGAGACGCAAAAATATATACAGCCCTAATAATATGATCAGCATACTAAAGCTGCGCTGCATCACTAAACGAATAAGCTCACTCTGTGTGACCCAAGTTAAGGGCTGAATAAGCAGGCGAGCAATAGGGCGAGAAAGCCAAAAGAGTAGCAAAAATATTGCCAGTCCTAGAGCTAAGCTGGGCAAATACTGTAAGGTTTTGGCCCAAAACTGCCGTGCATCTTGCTGCAGAGGAGCTAAAGATAACGGCTCCATAGCGCGTAATTGAATATTATCTACAACCTGAGTCACACCAGGTAAGGCGGCGATGGTTTGCAGTATGCGTTCTTTACTGGCTTGCTCGGTGACGGAGCCATGCAGATTGACGACAGAGCCTTGTATTTCAATGTCGATTGCACTGCTTGGATCGTTAATTTGTATGAGTTGTTTCACCGTGTTGGGTGAGGGGGCTGCCTGGGCATAAGTAGGCGCAAAGCTGGTCAAGCAAACAAAAGTAGTGACTAAACTCCATAGGAGAATCCATCGACTTAATGTTGAGCATGAGCGGTGGTTGCAATGAGGAATGCTGTTTAAAAAAAATCGACAAATCATAAGATTACCCGCAAGGTACAAGCCCGTCTTTATTCAATATTAGCAAATAATCGTCACCGACACCAAAGCTTGTAAGCGTTATCCGCTAATGTTTTTGCAGCATGCAAAAAGGGCTTTTTTCTACTAAAGGCATACTAATAAGTCAATATATGCGGTGTTGTCGTTGCTTAAAAAATGATGCTCATTAAGGGTAATAATAGCAACACTTGCAATAGTGGTCTGGTAATTGCGTTGTACTTTATGACCATCAATGCAAGTTAGTTAATACACGCTGGGGGGAACCGCTAACCTCAGTCATTCAAAATGGAGAATATCATGGATTTATTACGTATTTTAATCGCAATTTTACTGCCGCCACTTGGGGTTTTTCTACAAGTAGGGCTAAGTAAAACCTTATTATTAAACATAATTTTAACCTTGCTAGGCTACATTCCAGGGATAGTTCACGCAGTATGGGTGATTGCTAAACGTTAGTAGCGGTCAAGATAAGTATGCCTAAAGGTTAAGCGGCTCAGGCTGCTTACATTAATCGGAAAATGTTGCCAGTTAAGGGTAATTTTTACCTAAATACATGCTTATCGTTGAATTGCTTTTCTATTAAATGTTTACAACTTAATTTAGCTGTGTCGGTTTATGAAACTGAGCTGTTATTGATGTTTGCTTGTTCCCTGCGTGTGCAGGGGTTTTAGATAATGCCATTATTCAGGACGATAAGCATGCACAGGTGAAGTTGTTGCCTTTATTAGCTAGCCTAATTTACCGGTAAACTGATACTCAGTTTAAGGCCTTGGCGCTTGCCCGTCGGGCCAATCAGATTTTCTGCCACTATGCTGCCCTGATGTAGCGTAATGGCAGCTTGGGTGATTGCCAAGCCTAATCCCCAACCGCCACTTTTTCTGTCTCTTGCGGTATCTGGGCGATAGAAAGGTTTAAAAATAGCTTCAAGCTCTTTGGGGTCGATACCAGGACCGTCATCTTCGACTGTAATGAGTATATGTTTACCCGCCTGGACCGCACTGATGGTTATTTGACTGTTGGCATAGCAAATTGCATTACGCAGCAGATTTTCTATGGCGCGCGAGAGTGTCTTTGGGTGAAGAGGTAATTGCAGTGCCTCTGGTATATCAATTTGTAATAGCTTTCCTTGCTGCTCCGCTTCAAATTCAGCGTCATCTAACACTTGGCTTAATGACTCGGCTAATTCGAGCTCGATTTTATTTTCATGGCTTGCCAAGCTAACCCGAGATAGGGTAAGTAACTCACTGATTAATGCTTCAAGCTGTAAAGCTTCATAGCCAATACGTTCTAGTTCTTCACTTTGCTGACCTTTTTTACGGCCGAGGGCCAAGGCTAATTGCAGTCTAGTGAGCGGCGTGCGCAGTTCGTGAGAAATATCACCCATTAATCGTTGCTGATTGTTAATCATGGTTTGTACTGCGTCAGCCATGCCATTGAACGCTTGGGCTAACTGGCCCATTTCATCACGTCTACTCGCTGTGGCTGCATCAACTCGGCTCGATAAATCACCTCTTGCGAGGGCGTTAGCACTGTGTTTAAGCGAGCGTAATGGTTTACCTAAATACCACGCCAGCAAACCACATAATAGCCCGGATAATAAAATGGCTAAGCCTGCTGTGAGTAATTTATTATCGGCAAAGAATAAAAACCATGGCCGAGGATGACTATCGGGTAAACGGCCAAATAACTGATAGGCTTTATCATTGACCTCAAAAGAATAGGGGCCAAAAATAAATTCATCTCTAAATTGGTGGCTAATGGGCTGATCTGCCTCTTCGGCCATCAACTGAAAACGTCTAAATTCGCGTGATACTCGTTGAGTATTTAATACTTGTCCTTCGCCGTCGGTTAAATATACCCGCATAGGACCATGGTTGCGGCTTCCATCCTTATTGCGACTACGATGCAGACGTTGGAGGCTTTTGCCTTCGAGTAACTGTGGTTGCTGTTGTATTCGTTCGGCGATGTTTTTTAGCACCTGCTCTAAGCTAGGTGGTAAAGGTGAGCGATCATGGCTTTGCTGTAATAGCGGCAATAACGACACTAGAGCAATAATTAACGAACTGCATAGCCAAAAGCCGAGCAATAATTTAAAAAACAGCCGATTAAATGGATTGTTTTTCAGCATTACGGTATCCAAATATAGCCTTTACCGCGGAGGGTTTTAACTCGTGGGCGGCCGTCTTGGCGTTCAGGTAATTTTTTACGTAAGTTAGATAAATGCATATCTAAGCTACGGTCAAATGGCATTAATTTTTTGCCTAATACATTTTCGCTTAACGAGTCTTTGGTCACCAGTTCGCCAGATTTTTCAACTAAATTGAACAGCAAGGAAAATTCGGTACCAGTAAGGATAATCAGTTGCTCATTGCAATAGGTTTCTTGGCGGGTCGGATCGAGTCGTAAATCACCAAACTGCATCATTTCATGGGCTTGGCTATCTTGTTGGGTGGTTTGTGCACGCCGTAATATGGCACGAATTCGAGCGACTAATTCGCGATCATTAAACGGTTTTGGTAAGTAGTCATCGGCGCCGATTTCAAGACCGACAACCCGATCGATTTCATCACCGCGGGCGGTGAGCATCAATACTGGAGTTTGTTTGCGCTGCCGTAAAGCCCGCAATACTTCAAAGCCATTAAGCTTGGGTAGCATAACGTCAAGAAGGATTAAATCGAAGTCTTGCTGTTGTGCCATCATCAGCCCTTGCTCACCATCGTAAGCTTGGCTTAGTGCAAATCCTTCTAACTCAAGTAATTGACTGAGTAGATCGGATAAACCAATATCATCGTCGATAAGTAAAATGCGATTCATAACTGTCCTCTGGCACAAAGAAAATCTGTATGTTGACGTTAACATACAGATTTTTCGATCAATTGAGCTTATCTCATGCCAAGATTAAATCATATCAACATTGCACAGTTTTACATTTACCCCGCTTTATTTTGCACTATGTAGCGTTTAATTCTGGCAATGATAAAGGTCAATATAATTGAGCCGAGGATCAGGCCGACCGAGAAGACCGCATTTTGTAGAGCATTAGGATTAAACACTAACATGCTGCCTAAACCTAACATCATTATGCCTGACATCAGTTTAAGCACTTCACCCTCTTTTTCGGTGAGTTTGCGTTTACCTAATGTCATTGAGAAGACAATCACAATAGCGGCCAGTGGTATAACGTAAACCACATTATAAGCGATGAGGTATAAGTAACGTTGCATGGTATCGAGATCTGATAATGACAACACTGAGGTGTAAATCATTGGAAAGCCTGCGGTGCAGAGCAGCTCGTAGGTATTAGCTAAAATTGCCAAAATAGTTGAACCTAAAATCATTGTTGGTAATGAACTGGCCTTAGATAATTTCCCCATACGCTTAATAAGCGAACCACGGTTTTCCACTGACATGGATAAGCTAACGTCGCCTCGGCCATAAAAGTAATCTTTTATATTGACGATTGCTGCTATCAACGCCAATACCCCCGCACAAGTGATAATGATACCGCCATCACCGCCGCCGAGTACTTGGAATAAGTTAAGCCAAGCGCTCATAAATACGAAGTAGATAAGACCGGAGAAAAATACAAAAATACCGCCCACCAACAGCATACGTTTGCGGCTGCCTGCATTCACCATAATGCTCAGTAAAAATAGCAGCACGAAAAAGGCGCACGGGTTAAAGGCATCAACACCTGCTAACACTAGGGTTAGAACCGGCAATGACATTTCTTCTGGATGTACAGCGCCAATGAGTGGAATGTCGACAGGCTGAACCGTTGGCGCAGGGGCTATGTCGCTGGCTTGGTCAAATGACATACCACATGAGCCTTCGGCTTGTGGATCGTCGCTATTGTCACTACAGGTTTCAAACAGTGGTGCGCTTGCAACTGGCGCAGCTCCGAGGAAATCATCAAGCTTATCACCAATGTCTGCTTTACCACCTTGGCGTTGGTAGCAGTTAACCAAGCGCTCTAGAATGAAACGTCCAGTCACCTCATGGCTGTTATAACCCACTACGGCCTCACCACAAATAGCAAAGTAGGGCACCGATTTGGGTTCAACACCTGTTTTTTGGCCCATTTCCATGAGTTTATCAACATTGCCGGGTTCACTAATGACGTAGTCGTGTAATTCGATCCAGTCAAAACGTTCGCCTAGAGCATCAATAAAAGGATGGGCTTCACGACAATGAGGGCAGGTTTTCGACCAAAAGAAATGCAGCTTTACCACTAGCTGCTGGTTTTGCTGAGTATACCAAATTGAGTCGTCTGTTGAGGCCACGGTACTGGCTATTGAGCTTGGAGCTAATATCAATACACAAAGAAGTAACAGTAATTGGCCAATCAATCGGTTCATAATTTATTCCATTAAAGCGCTAATAGTTAGATTTTATGCCCTAATATGATTACTGTAAGGATCAAGTCTGAATTACGTTAACTGGCTCGCATTACTGGGGTTTTTATCATTCAATATGCCAACTTGATCATGAATTACTGGCGCTAAAGTGCTATGAAAAACCTTCTTTACATAGGTTTACTCTGTCTTAACCCTCATTGACATTGCATTCGGTAAACTGAGTATCAAATCTGCTGAGGCAGACAATAAATCCCATACATACCGAGGAACTTAACAATGAAAACATCATCAATCATCAAAACGAGTTTAGTGGCCTTAGTGGCAAGTTCAGCGTTCTTAGCCAGCCAGTTATATGCGGCAGAGACTACTGATAACACGGTAAAGACAGAAAATGTCGCCGCTAAAGGTGACCGATATCATGGTCATAAGGGTGGCATGCATAAAATGCTACGCATGTTAGATTTAACGGATTCACAGCGAGCTGATGTCAAAGCCGTGTTAAATAAATATCAAGGTAATCGTCCTGAGCGCCCAACGAAAGAACAGCGAGCTGCGCACCGAGCTGACATGCTAGCGTTAATCACTACCGCTGGTTTTGATGAAGCGAAAGCCACTGAAATGGCCCAAGCAAAGCAACAGCAACACATGCAAAAAATGTTGAACCACTTAAAAATGCAGAATGAAATTTATCAACTATTGACCCCTGAACAGCAACAAATGTTTCAAGATAACTTTCAACAAGGTAAAGGCCACAAGCCACGTCGTTAATCAGTTGCTAGCTCAGCATGGTTAAAGCAACATAATCGCCATTACCTTTGGGTAATGGCTTTTTAGTTAATGCCTATATGAAGTGGCATTGTCTCCGTTGCGACTTTATATAAGGTCTTGGTGCAATTTAAGATTATTTAATGAAACATTACCCAAAACAGCCAGCTAACTTGCTATAGTAAGGTCTGTTAAATTATCTGTAAAAAGAGTCGACAACGTCTTTATGAGTACATCATCTGAATATGACTTTTGGGTCAAATTAGCGAGCCGCGCTTCAGTCGCTACAGCACTGTGCCTTATCGTGATCAAATTATTGGCTTGGTTGTATTCAGGCTCTGCCAGTATGTTGGGGTCATTAACGGATTCATTTGCTGATGCACTCGCGTCGATAGTTAATTTTATTGCCATTCGATATGCCATTGTTCCTGCGGACAAAGATCACCGATATGGTCACGGAAAAGCTGAGCCATTAGCGAGTTTGGCGCAAGCTGCGTTTATTTTAGGTTCGGCGTCGTTGTTATTATTGTATGGCGGCGAAAAGTTAATTCATCCAGTACCAGTTACCAATGCCATGAGTGGTATCGTGGTGACTATTATTGCGATAGTCATGACATTTGCCCTTGTTTTGTTGCAACGACATGCTTTGAAAAAAACTAAGAGCTCGTTAGTTGAAGCTGATTCATTGCATTATAAGTCGGACTTATTATTGAATGCGGCTGTGTTGTTCGCCCTAATATTGGCGCAATATGGCTGGTGGTGGGCCGATGGTTTGTTTGCGGTGTTCATTGCATTTTTTATCGGCAATCAAGCGCTTGGGTTAGGTTATCGTTCAGTTCAAAGCTTGCTTGATCGCGAATTAGACACTGAGACTCGTGATAAAATTAAAGCCTTAGCTAAGCAAGATCCTCGCGTCCAAGGCATTCATGATTTACGTACTCGCCAGGCTGGGAAAACGACCTTTATTCAGTTGCACATGGAATTAGCGGGTAACTTATCATTGCATGATGCCCATGAAATAGCAGATAAAGCAGGCTTGACGATTAAAGCGGCGTTTGATGATGCAGAGGTGATTATTCACCAAGATCCGGTGTAGAGAGATTAGAGAATCGCAATCAATGCCAGCTCAACAATATTTGTGTTTAAGCTGGCACAGGTTAGCGTTCAGACGTGTTAGCTTAGAATCCCTGATCACGAAATTGTGCTAAAGCTTGCTGCACTATTTCTGTAATACTGGCATCAATATCGACGGTTACCACTAATGGTTCATTAGTGGGTTCTTCTAATGTGGCAAACTGACTATCGACCATGTTCTGTTTCATAAAGTGGCCTTTTCTTGCCATTATCCGCGCCAAAATCAGTTCATAGCTACCCTTTAAATATAAAAATCCGACCTGTTGATTACCTTTACGGATTTGATCTCGATAAGATTGTTTGAGTGCTGAACAGCCAATGATCACCGTTTTATGTTGGGTTTCAAATTCGAAAGCCAAATCTCGAATACGTGATAACCAAGGTGCCCTATCGGCATCATTTAGGGGTTCTCCTCGAGCCATTTTTTCTATGTTGGCTTGCGGATGCAGATCATCACCGTCTACAAAAGTGGCATTCATCACTTTTGCTAACAGTTCGCCTACGCTGCTTTTACCACATGCGCACACACCCATTACAATAATGCATTTCCCTGTCATTTTCTTACCATTCCTTAATATAAGCTTATATAATTAAAGGCTTATTTTTTCAGCTCAGTTTATGCCTTGAGTTTACTGATCTCATTGAGGTTTGTGAATTCGAATTAGCACTCTCATTAATCTCTTTGGAATATAGTATGGACACAATAGTACCAACCGCAGACCCGACTTACTTGCTGATGATCGCTGCGCTAGCCATTATCGCGTTATTAATACTGATTATTAAAATGAAACTGCACGCTTTTGTGTCATTAACATTGGTGTGTGTGGCAACAGCACTGGCCAGTGGTATTAATAGTGATCAAGTTGTGCCAACAATGATGGCGGGTTTTGGTGGCACTTTAGCTTCTGTTGCCTTGCTTGTTGGTCTTGGCGCTATGATAGGGAAGATTTTGGAGGTAACTGGCGGTGCGAAAGTGCTTGCTGATAGTTTAATTTGCCGTTTTGGTGAAGAAAAAGCCCCATTAGCCTTAGGTATTGCTTCGTTATTATTTGGTTTCCCAATATTTTTTGATGCCGGCCTAATTGTGATGATGCCGATTATTTTTAGTGTTGCTAAACGCTTTGGCGATTCACCTCTTAAGTATGCTTTACCGTCTGCCGGTGCATTTGCCGTGATGCATGCGTTTGTTCCTCCACACCCTGGACCGGTAGCGGCTGCGGATTTACTCGGCGCTAACATTGGTTTATTACTCTTTGTTGGCATGATGGTGGCGATCCCCACTTGGTATATTGGTGCTTATTTATTTGGGTTATATGCGGGTAAAAAATTTGATATTCCCGTGTCAAAAGTGTTCCTCAGTACAGCTCCGATTATCGATGTCGATAAGATCCCGAACTTTGCCACGGTAATGTCGATTTTGCTGTTACCTGTGATACTCATTTTTATGGACACTGGGCTAAACACCTTAGCCGTTGCTGGCGTTATCGATGGTAAGTCACCATTAGTAGAATTACTGCGAATGCTGGGTAAGACGCCAATTGCATTACTGATTACCTTATTAGTATGTTTAGTGGTATTTGCCAAAGACTATGGTATGCAACAGCTCGAGAAATTGTGTGGTGACTCATTAGGGCCTATTTGTGCGGTTATATTAGTGACGGGTGCCGGTGGCATGTTTGGTGGCGTATTACGTGCAAGTGGAATTGGTCAGGCATTAGCGGATGCATTGTCACATACAGGTATGCCACTAATCGTTGCGGCATTTGTCATTGCCACCTGTCTTCGGGTGGCACAAGGGTCGGCAACCGTCGCATTAACCACAACAGCGGCGTTAATTGCGCCTATGGTAGCGGCAACCGCTGGATTAAGTGCTTTGGATTTATGTTTTATTGTTATTGCCATTGCAGGTGGTTCAACTGTGTTATCACACTTTAATGATTCCGGTTTTTGGTTGGTTGGACGTTTAATGGGAATGGATGAAAAAACCACCTTAAAAACCTGGACCGTTATGGAAACCCTACTGGGTACTATTGCCTTTATCATTGTGGGTTCACTAAGCATACTGTTGTAAATATCAGCCAGTGATGGGGTTGATATTTTCGATACTAAAAAGCCGCAGTAGCGGCTTTTTGTTCATGTAATATAGTGTGTTGATCGCCTTTATATTATGTAAAAACAAGTTGATTAGTGATTTGGGATCGAGCTTGCTCTAATGCTGAATCTGCCCGCAAAATAAAACTGTCGATAGTATCATCGGCTTGCCAGTTCGACACGCCAACACTGGCGCTAAAACGAATAGGCTTATTGGTTTCTGGTTCTATTAGCGATGTATCATCATTGCTATGGCGAATATTCTCGGCAATATTTAAGACTATCTTTTTGCTATTAGCTTGGATGATGGCAATAAACTCATCACCACTCCAACGAGCGATTAAGTCGACTTCACCTAGATTGTTTTGGCAATGTTGAGCAAAATTAACTAAGGCTTTATCACCCATTTTATGGCCAAATAAATGATTAATTTGCTTTAAATCGTCTACGCCGATCAATAAACAATAAAGGTGCTCACGCTTAAGATTAGTATCGGTTATTAATCGCTGACTAAAATGCAATAGCCCTCGTCGATTCAGTACCTTGGTAAGGTAATCAATATAGATTTCCTTATTGAGTAAGTCCTTTAGCAAATAAGATTCAGTAATATCGATCATGGTCATTTGAATGGCGGGTTGTCCCTCCCAACTGATAACAGTCTCCAGTATTTTTACCCATATGAGACGACCACTTGAATGCAAGCACTGGATATCGACAGTCTGAGGTGTAATGGTATTGGCTAGCAATGCATTGTTAGCCTCTATTCGCTGTGCTTGATAACTAGGTTCAATGATACCCATAATCGATTTGAGTGACATAATACTTTGGCGATTAGGGTAACCAAGTAGGGTCGCGAGTGTTTCATTACAATATAGCGGGCTAAAGTTGCGATGCACCAAAACACCTTGCACCGATCCATTAGCTAACTGTTGATAGCGATGCTCACTTTGTACAACAGCTTGTTTGAGTGCGGTGACTTCGGTTAAATCAACAATTGTTATTTGCAGTGCTGTTCGACCTTGCCATTCGACAAGGTGTTCAATGGCTAATACATTAATCGTCATACCAAGACGGTTACGATTAATATAATTTCGCACCTGAGGCTTTTCGATTCCACTCATTAATGCATAGTAAGTGTGTGCCGCGAGATCCTGTAGTTCAGGATCGATTAACTCTAAAATACTTTTCAGCGCTAAGATTTCTTTAGCGGTTTGATAACCGAAGATTTTTGCATAACTATCATCTGCATACAGTGGTATAAAGTCTTGATGAATAACCACACCAAAAGGAGCATCAGAATTCACAATCTGTCCTTAGTTGAATATTACATTTTAGGCCGCAATTTTCATGGTACGTATACTATTGCTTCTGCAGCCAAGTCAATGCCATGTGTAAATGCGGTAACGTCGACTATTTGAGATCATGTTTTATATTAGAATTAGACAAAAATAGTGCTGCCACAGCAATAAGCTTAACAATGTTATAACATCATTATGGCTATATTGTGTAGTTCTGCTTTTAGTCCATTGATAGCTCTTTTAATTTACGTGTCAGAGTATTTCTTCCCCAGCCGAGGCGTTTAGCGGCTTCTTGTTTATGGCCTTGAGTATGTCTTAACGCTGTTTCAAGTAAGATACGCTCAAATTCAGGCTGAACTTCAGTTAATAAATCACTTTCACCCGCAGCAAGCTTTTCATCAATCCAATCTGTTAACGCGGTTTGCCAATCACTTGCTCCAGCTGTTTTCTGTTGGCTGCTAACCGGATCTTTGAGTAATTCTGGTGGTAAATCCTGTGGTAATATTTCTTGTCCAGAAGCCATTACAGTTAACCATCGACACGTATTTTCCAGTTGTCGCACATTGCCTGGCCAAGGTAAATTAGCCAGTTTTACTGCGGTGGCTTTGGTTAATATTTTGGGCTCTACGCCAATTTCTTTTGCTGCTGTGGTTAAAAAATGATTAGCGAGCTGGGCAATGTCTTCACGACGCTGTGATAATGGCGGTAGGTGAACTCGAATCACATTGAGACGATGAAATAAATCTTCACGGAAGGTGCCTTTTTGTACCAATACTTCAAGATTTTGGTGGGTTGCAGCAATAATGCGAACGTCCACTTGCACAGCTTGATGGCCGCCAACACGATAGAATTGTCCATCAGCAAGTACTCGTAATAACCGAGTTTGCACATCGATTGGCATATCACCAATTTCATCTAAAAATAAGGTACCGCCATTGGCTTGCTCAAAACGACCTTGGCGCACATTCGCGGCACCTGTAAATGCTCCTTTTTCGTGACCGAAGAGTTCTGATTCAATCAAATCTTTTGGGATGGCAGCCATATTAAGCGCAATAAAGGGTTTTTCCTTACGCGGGCTGTGTTTGTGCAATGCCCCGGCAACGAGTTCTTTACCTGTACCTGATTGACCATTGATCAATACACTAATTGACGAACGAGATAAGCGACCTATGGCCCGAAAAACTTCCTGCATCGCTGGTGCTTCACCAATAATTTCAGGGGTTTTAATCGAAGTATCTATCACCGGTTGAGGTGTTTGCTCTGTGGCATGAGTCAGTGCGCGTTCTACTAAATTAATCGCCTCGTCGATATCAAACGGTTTGGGCAAGTATTCAAATGCACCTGCTTGATATGCGCTCACCGCACTGTCTAAGTCAGAGTGAGCTGTCATGATGATCACTGGAATATGCGGATAATGCAGCTGTAAGCGATCCAGTAAGGTTAACCCATCAGTTCCTGGCATGCGGATGTCTGACACTATGACTTGTGGTTGAGATGCCTCTAAGGCTTGCCATAAAGATTCTGCAGCAGCAAAGCTGGCTGTTGACAGTGATGCGCCTTTAAGAGCTTTTTCGAGTACCCAACGGATCGAACTATCATCATCGAGGATCCAAACTTGTTCACTAATGTTCATGTTACTACCTCATTCTGCCTACATAGGGCATGCTTGTTATTGTAATGGCAGATTAATAATAAATTCGGTATGACCTGGAACCGAAATACAATCGATGCGACCGCGGTGTAATCGGGCAATGTTGTGTGCAATGGATAAACCTAATCCAGACCCTTCATCACGACCGGTAACCATAGGGTAAAAAAGGGTATCCAATAGTTCAGATGGAATACCTGGGCCGTTATCAATAATCGACAATGCAAGTACCACTTTATAGCGGTGGGTTCCAATCGTGACCTGATGCTGGGTGCGAGTGCGGATAACAATATCTCCGCCACAATGCTCTAAAGCCTGAATGGCATTTTGGACAATATTCAATACAGCTTGTTGCATTTGATCTGAGTCCATTTCAATGTCTGGAATGGACGGGTCGTAATCTCGTTTTAAATGGATATTGTCTGGTAGCGCCATTTCAATTAGTTTAAGCACTTTTTCAATGACTTGATGAATACTTTGTTGTGTATGTTGTGTCGGACGTTGCGGGCCAAGTAAGCGGTCTACTAGATTACGCAACCTATCTGCTTGTTCGATGATTAAGGTGGTAAATTCTTTTAAATCAGGTGAAGTTAGTTCTCGAGACAATAACTGTGCCGCACCACGAAGGCCGCCCAGTGGGTTTTTAATTTCATGAGCTAAGTTACGGACCAAAAACTGTGCAGCTTGCTGTTGCGCGTCCATATTCAGCTGTTGATGAATACGCCGCTGTTGATCCACTTGACGCAGTTCTAAGATGCTGAGGTTATTATCATTTTCAATTGGCATCAAGGTAATATCAACAGTGTGATGCTGACCATCAAGGGTAATCAATACGGCAGTATTAATGGTGAGCCCTTGGCCGGCATTAACGGCATCGCGCAATAACTGTGGCTCAACTCCCATAAGCTGATAAAGTTCAGGAAGCGTTTGTTCTAATAGCTTGTGGTTACCGACCCCCAATAATTGTTCAGCAGCAGCATTGGCATAATATGGCTTGAGCTGATTATTAATAACCAGCACAGCGGTAACTAAGTGATTGAGCAGGTTATTTGTGTCCATTAGCCGTCCTAGTATAGGGTTGCACTATCATATTGCACCGAATTGGTGCAATTCGCAACCCGAAACACACAAGCTCTCACTAAGATAAGTAGTCACACATATTTTTTTAAGTTAATGAATAAACTGATTTTTATCTTATTTACTTGGACTTTCTTGCGGGTCCAAATACAGATGCTTGGTGAAGAAATATCTTTCTAGGAGAGCTTGATGCAAGGACTTTGCCGTTTTGTGTTACAGCATTAACAACCAGTGAGTGTTCACCTCGGTTAATGCCGGTTAATGTAAATATATTTGATGCTTGAGGTGGTGCAGTGACAATACCATCAACCAATAATGTCATCATCACACCGCGAGGCAGTTCCGGAGAGACACTTACTGATACAGTGAACGCGCCGTTATTATCTCGAATCGTTGCCTCTTCTTGAGGAGAGGTGATTGAGATTGAGTAGCTAATTGGGGCTTCTTTTGGCTCAGTGGTGTTGATTTTGGTGGGAGTGTTAATGGTTATATTATTCTGCGTATTTTCTTTTAGATCAACAGCTTCAGCATTCTTTTTCGCTTCATCTGAGTAATGCACTTTACCTTTTTCATCGACCCAGCGGTAAACGGTTGCGAGGCTTTGCGCGCTTAATAATAAACCAATAAGGATGAGAATACGCATAATGCACTCCATAAAACGATAGTTTCAATTAGAGTAGACGTTTTTATAAAAAAAATCAGCTTAAACTGTGTTGTTTAAGCTGAATGTAAGCGGGCACTATTAAATCAATATTGTTTATTAAGGTGCAATAACCCTATATATATTGGCAGCAGTACTCTGAAATTTGTGCCGTACGGATACTAAAGCTCACATTTGGTGCAAGCTGAAAGTGAGTACCTGTAGCATAGACTGCCCATTCAGTTTGACCAGGCAATAACACCTCAAATTCGCCTGAGATGACCTGCATTATTTCACCTTGAGCAGTAGCAAATTCATATTCACCAGGCAACACAACACCTAAAGTTTGTTTACTGTCATCAGCCAACACCACACTTCTACTAATCACTTTACCGTTAAAATACACATTGGCTTTTTTAGCGACGCTTACCTGTTGCAACATACTCATATATTCTCCTTAAAAATCATCTTGAGTCGAATCTATCTGCGTTTACGTAAAATATCTAGTTAAATGTTTTCATCTTGTATCATTAGCATCGCTTCGCTGCTAGGGCGTGACTACGTCCTGCTAGAGTCGCTTCGCTGCTAGGGCGTGACTTCGTCACTGCTAGAGTTGCTTCGCTGTTAAGCTGTTGACTTTATAGCCTCTAGCCGCGAAGCGTACTAGCAGCGCAGCGTCCTAGGCTGCCTGTAGAGACCAGACAACAAAAAGCCCAGATGCAGGCATCTGGGCTTTTTAGGTCTTAATGAGTGTTGCCACTCATTAATGGTAATTAACTGCGGTTATTACGCTTACGCTCGTTTTCAGTTAAGAATCTCTTACGAACACGGATGTTCTTAGGAGTTACTTCAACTAATTCATCATCATCGATGAATTCAAGAGCTTGCTCAAGTGTCAGTGTAATAGGAGTCGTCAATACTTGTGCTTCATCAGTACCTGATGCGCGCATGTTAGTTAGCTGCTTACCTTTCAAACAGTTTACTGTCAAATCGTTAGAGCGAGCATGAATACCCACTACTTGACCTTCATACACTTCAGCAGCGTGACCAATAAACATACGACCACGGTCTTGTAATGCGAATAAGGCGAATGTTAGTGCCTTACCTGTTGCGTTTGAAATCAATACGCCGTTAGCGCGTTGACCAATATCGCCACCTTTGTGTGGACCGTAATGATCAAATGAATGATAAATTAGACCAGTACCAGATGTTGCAGTTAAGAATTCGGTTTGGAAACCAATTAAGCCACGGCTTGGGATAACGAAGTCGATACGTACACGACCTTTACCATCAAGCTGCATGTCTTTCATTTCGCCTTTACGAACACCTAATTTTTCAATTACGGTACCTTGATGATCTTCTTCAACATCAACAGTAACTGTTTCGTATGGTTCACATAACTCACCATCGATTGTTTTTAGAATAACTTCTGGACGCGATACAGCTAATTCATAACCTTCACGACGCATGTTTTCAATTAGAATCGATAAGTGTAATTCACCACGACCTGAAACGCGGAAACGGTCTGGACTTTCTGTTTCTTCAACGCGTAGTGCTACGTTGTGAACTAATTCAGTCTGTAAACGTTCAAGAATGTTACGTGAAGTAACGTACTTACCTTCTTTACCCGCGAACGGAGAAGTGTTTACTTGGAATGTCATCGTTAGTGTTGGTTCATCAACAGTTAACGGTGGCATTGCTTCTACTGCATTCACAGCACAGATAGTGTCAGAGATTTTAAGCTCGCCTAAACCTGTGATGGCAACGATGTCACCAGCATTTGCAATTGGTACTTCAGTACGATCAAGACCCATGTAACCTAATACTTGGCCCATTTTACCGTTACGTGTCTTACCGTCAGCGCCAATAATGGTCACTTGTTGGTTAGTCTTAATGCTACCACGGGTAATACGCCCAATACCGATAACACCCACGTATGAGTTATAATCGATTTGAGAAATTTGCATTTGGAATGGCGCTTCTGCATCAGCATCTGGGAAAGATACTTTCTCAACGATAGTTTGGAATAGCGGCGTCATATCATCGCTCGCTACATCTGGGTCTAAGGTTGCAAAACCATTTAATGCCGAAGCATAAACGATTGGGAAATCGAGTTGTTCGTCAGTGGCACCTAAGTTAACGAATAAATCGAATACTTGGTCAATAACCCAATCAGGACGAGCACTTGGACGGTCAATTTTGTTGATAACAACAATTGGCTTAAGGCCTTGAGCGAATGCTTTCTTGGTTACAAAGCGAGTTTGTGGCATAGGACCATCAACTGCATCAACCAAAAGTAATACTGAGTCAACCATAGATAGAACACGTTCAACTTCACCACCGAAATCGGCGTGGCCAGGAGTATCTACGATATTAATACGGTAGTCGTTCCACTGGATGGCTGTGTTCTTTGCCAGAATGGTGATCCCACGTTCTTTTTCAAGATCGTTAGAATCCATAACCCGCTCAGTAGCTTCTCCACGAGATGCAAGGGTTCCTGACTGCGCCAACATTTTGTCAACCAGGGTTGTTTTGCCATGGTCAACGTGGGCAATAATGGCGATGTTACGTAAATTCTCTAGCACGGATAAACCTCTAAACCAGCAAATAAAAAAAAAGGATCTAACAGTAGTTATAGGTTATAGCTACTGTAAAAAAGCGTGCCATTCTACTTCACAGCAGCTTTTGTAGATAGGATTATTTTTGAACACTTGTAAATCTATCGCTTGCTATGGATTAAAAAACAGCATAAAACGTTTATATATTAAGCATAACCATACTGTAATACAAAAATGTGACATTGTTTAAAATAGCCATATTTACAGGGTGCACTATTATGGACTTTTGCACCATGATGAAACATAGTGGTGCTCGAAGATGGTGCAGATTTATTTTTTTGAAGATTTGATAGAAGTCTCATATCAATAAAATCAATTAGTTAGCGAAGTGGCATGAATATCGCTTATTACAGACCATTATGCACAGATTCGTTTTCCAGATGCACCATCTGGCGAATACCAAGATTATATTAAGGGACAACCCTTTACCCTACCGGAGGCTTGAGAATGTCAGTTGAATCAGTTTTAAAACAACTTGTAGAGTTAGAAGTTAAGTTTGTAGACTTACGCTTTACCGACACTAAAGGTAAAGAGCAGCACGTTTCTATTCCTTCTCATCAAGTAAATGAAGAATTTTTTGAAGACGGTAAAATGTTTGATGGCTCTTCAATCGCAGGCTGGAAAGGCATTAATGAATCTGACATGGTACTCATGCCTGATCCTACAACGTTTGTACTTGATCCTTTTACTGAAGAAACAACCGCACTTATTCGTTGTGATATTTTAGAGCCTGGTACTATGACAGGTTATGATCGTGACCCACGTTCAATTGCAAAAAAAGCTGAGCAGTATCTAATTTCTACTGGTATCGCAGATACAGTATTGATTGGTCCAGAGCCTGAATTCTTCCTATTTGACGATGTCCGTTTTGGTACTGACATGTCAGGTTGTTTTGTTAAAATTGATGCTAAAGAAGCTTCATGGAACTCAGCTAAAAGCTATGAAGAAGGTAACACTGGTCACCGTCCAATGGTGAAAGGTGGTTACTTCCCAGTTGCACCAGTTGACTCTTCACAAGACTTACGTTCAGCAATGTGTTTAGTGCTGGAAGAAATGGGTCAAGTGGTTGAAGCGCATCACCATGAAGTGGCAACAGCCGGTCAAAACGAAATCGCTACGCGTTTTAACACATTGACTAAAAAAGCGGACGAAATTCAAATTCTTAAGTATGTCGTTCATAACATGGCTCATGCTTATGGCAAGACGGCGACATTTATGCCAAAACCAATCGTTGGCGACAACGGTAGTGGTATGCACGTGCATCAATCTTTGTCTAAAGATGGCGTAAACTTATTTGCTGGTGATAAGTATGCTGGTTTGAGTGACCTTGCTCTTTATTACATCGGCGGCATCATTAAGCATGCTCGTGCATTGAATGCATTCACTAACCCAAGCACTAACTCTTACAAGCGTTTAGTGCCACATTTTGAAGCGCCAGTCATGCTTGCGTATTCTGCTCGTAACCGCAGTGCTTCAATTCGTATTCCAGTGGTACCAAGCCCTAAAGGTCGTCGTATCGAAGCGCGCTTCCCTGATCCACATGCAAACCCATATTTAGGTTTTGCAGCATTGCTAATGGCTGGTCTTGACGGTATTCAAAACAAGATCCACCCAGGCGAAGCGATGGATAAAGATCTATATGACTTACCTGCTGAAGAAGCGGCTGAAATTCCACAGGTTGCGACTTCATTAGAAAACGCACTAGAAAATTTACAAGCGGATCATGAGTTCTTAACTAAAGGCGGCGTGTTCAGCGAAGACTTTATTCAGTCTTATATTCAGCTTAAAACAGCAGAATCTGAGCGTGTAGCACGTACTACTCATCCACTTGAGTTTGAAATGTACTACAGCTTGTAATGACTCAATTGTTTCGGCAATAAATCAGTCAACAAAACCCGATAATCACTTATCGGGTTTTTTTTATGTGAAAAAATAACAATATTGTCAGGCTTATTTTTTGTAGTGCGCAATTGTTTGATATTTTTGTGAATAACGTAAGTTTTTAGAGGATTTCACTCAAGAGTGTGATATTTATACCGTTAATCACTCACTCAAAAACGATGTGTTCAATGGATAAGAAAGACCTCAAGCTATTAGAAATACTGCAACGTCAGGGCCGAATGGCAGTTTCTGAATTGGCCGACAAGGTTAATATGTCAGATACTCCTTGTTTGCGACGAGTCAAAAAGCTTGAACAAGATAAGGTTATTTTAGGTTATGGTGCGCAAGTTGATCCGCTAAAGGTAGGCTTGAATGTGGTGGTTTATACATCGGTTCGTTTAACTGAGCATACTGATCAATCAACCGCATTATTTGAATCTACTATGGCGCAACTCCCACAAGTGATGGAGTGTGCAGTAGTGACTGGGGCGTATGATTATGTGCTCAAAATAGTTGCTAAAGACTTAGTTTCCTATGAGCACTTCATCAAGAAATCTCTTGGTAACCTCAGGTTTGTCGCGAGCATTGAAACCACTGTGGTACTAAAGCAAATTTTTAGCCGCACTGCCTTACCGGTAGATGAATCGCCGATCGATTGAGCTACCCTGGAATATCAATCAGTTCAACAATCTCCAAAGCAGCTGTCAGAACATCATAGATGACGAATGTAGAGACAGTGCTTTTGGGTATTGAATTGATGTTTTTGCTAATGGCTAGCCTTGCTCCATTGACTCAATAAACTTATTTGATTCAGCAATTGATTTGTTCATGTCGTTAATCAGGCTGGATATGTCGGTTTGTAAATTGGCAAAATCGCCTTTAATGGCCCCAATCGCTTGCGCGTTTAGGTTATGTTTTAAATACAACATATTATCTTTCATTGCCGTTAAAATGGGTGGCATTTTGGCTTCGGCACGACGCATGCTTTTGACCAGCGAGTTATATGAACGCTTGGTCTCATTGAGTTTGTTGGTGCTGTTGCGGCGTAAACTGGCTTTGCTAATTTCTTCGATTTCAGTTTGCCATTCGTCAAATAATGCATCAGCGACATCTTCGACTTTCTCAATGCGATTGCTGACTTCATCAGCTGCAGATTGAGCTGACTCATACTCATCTTTGGCTTTATTGTAGGCATCTTCTAAATCACCGCCATCAAATGCCAATAATGCCTGCATTTCTGCCAACGCAGAACTAAACTCCTTTTGAGCGTCTTGTTGCGACTCTTTAGCGCTTTGTACTCTATCAACCATAATGTCGCGCTTGTGATAGCCGACTTTTTCCATTGCACCGTAGTAGGCGCTTTGACAACCGCTCAACAGTAAACTGCTACTTAATAGTGCCAGTGATATCCATTTTTTCATCAATGTGTCTCTTTTATTGTGTGAGGCGAAAAAGACTTCGCTGAGGTTAATTATTTGATTAACTGCCTGATTTAAATTTTGCAGCGTCGATGATGCTCCACAAATGGAATAGACCACCAATGATTGCAGGGATCACCAGCACAAAAAAGAAATAGCAAACGGCAGTAATGCAGAAAAATAATAAAGCCGCTAAGATACGCCCTTGTAAAAGCTGCCCTAAACCCGGGAAAAACAAACTCGCGACAGCAGCGAGCACATTGCCCGCCGAACCTTGTTGTGACATCAATTTGCTCCATTATTCGATGACTAATATGTTATAACATTGTACGAAGTTAGTGACTTAATACAAATGTTATCTCCACTAACGAGGTATTAAATAAGGATTATTATGCCCAAAAAGTTTAATTACAGCCCTATTGTGGCTTTTTTGAGTGGGATTTGGCAGTTTCTACTCCATCTCAAACAACGGCTGACAGAAGATCAAATTAATATCCGCGCAGGGCATTTAGCTTATGTGACCCTGCTGTCATTGGTGCCTATGATCGCCGTCACCATGTCGATGTTATCGGCTTTTCCGGTGTTTAAAGGCATTAGAGGTAACATTGAAGGGTTTATTTATAATAATTTTATCCCTGCTGCAGGGGATACGGTTCAAGTTTATATTAATGAGTTTGTTGCCAATGCATCTAAAGGCACCTTTGTCGGTATTATTGCGTTAGTGTTCGTTGCTATTATGCTGATTTCCGCTATCGATAAAGCGCTCAATAATATTTGGCGAATTACTGATAAACGCTCATATGTTGTTTCTTTTTCTATGTATTGGATGGTATTGACCCTAGGTCCTGTGCTTATTGGCGCTAGTTTGGTGGCAACCTCATATGTTGTGTCATTAGAGGTGGTAACTGGCAGTGAGTTGTCTGGATTAGTGCCGTGGATTGTTGAACGCCTGCCGTTACTGTTTTCTGCGGCCTCAATATTACTGTTGTACATGGTGGTACCGAATAAAAAAGTGCAGTTTTCACATGCCTTATTAGGGGCCATTGTTGCAGCCGTTTTGTTTGAAGCCGGTAAAAAAGGCTTTGCGTTTTATGTGACTCAATTTCCAAGTTACGAAGCGATATATGGGGCGCTGGCGGTTATTCCTATTTTATTTGTTTGGGTATATTTATCGTGGATTATTGTTTTGCTTGGTGCTGAAATTACCGCGGCTTTACCAGAATATTTAGAGGGCTTATCTGTCATTGCAGAAGATCTTAAAGCCGAAATATTTTCAGAGACTGAAAAGCAAAGCCTACACAATGTGCATGATCCTTTAGTAGTTGATAAGCCGTCTACTGGATCGGTTTCCTCAACTGATAAGTATTAATCTTGATGACTGAATTACCGCTATTTATTCAACAACAATTTGTTGATGTGGGTAACAGTCATCAACTACATGTTGCTGAATATGGTTGCGAAAAGGGCCCCGCATTATTGTATTTACACGGCGGCCCTGGTGCAGGTTGTTGCCGGAGTGAGCTAAGCTTATTTGTTAGTACAGGGTTTCATATTTATTTTGTTGACCAACGCGGCGCGGGACGCTCGTTACCATCTGGGTGTCTATTGCACAACACAGTAATGGATTTGGTGGCTGATATTGAAACGCTAAGGTGCACCTTTGACGTTGAGCAATGGTATTTAGCAGGAGGTTCTTTTGGCGCGACATTGGCTTGGTTGTACAGTGGTTTGTATCCTAGCCGCGTGATCGCTCAAGTGTTATGGGGAATGTTTATTCCCTCTCAACTCGGCATAAATTGGTTATATGGACCTAATGGTGCAAGCCAGTTTTTTAACACTCAATATGCACGATTCATTGATGTTCTTGAGCCCAAGCTTACAACGGCTTTACCACAGGCCAATACACATAGTCCTGCCATTGCTATTGATCACCTTATGAATGCTTACCAAGTTGTTCTCAATCATCATAATCCACAAGTAGTTGAAGATGCAGTGCAACACTGGCTTATGTGGGAATATGCATTAGCGCAGCCAAGTCAGTTTATGGGCGAGGTCGCCCAACCGTTAAGCTGCGCGAAAATAGGTCATCATTATGTGCAACAGCATTTTTTTGATGTGTATAGCCAATTTAAAACACTTGCAAGCGCTATTGAGGCCACAACAGTATTAATCCAAGGTGAATATGATTGGGTTTGTCCTCAACATATATTAACGGCGTTTTTAGAAGAGTGTAGTCATCAGTCTATAGATTATCAGCATGTTAGCGCGGGATATCATGCCTTAACGGATCAAGCCGTTTTTCAAGCCGTTACCCAAGCCATTTTACGTTTAGATAACGCGGCATCTAAGTTCAGCTAATAAACAGCTTCATTTAATAATAATTTGTTAATGTTGTTCTATTTAATATGATGTTATCCAAAAAATGTCGCTAAATAGAATATTTTTAGGATGGTTATGATTGCATTAATTCAACGTGTTAAACGCGCATCAGTCTCGGTAGACGACGCAATAGTCGGCAAAATTGACCAAGGCTTATTAGTGCTACTCGGTGTGGAGCGCGAAGATAATATTGATAAAATGGCTAAATTAGCCATGAAAGTCATTAACTATCGGGTGTTTAGTGATGAAAATGGCAAGATGAATCTAAATCTGGCTCAAGTTGGTGGCAAATTATTAGTGGTGTCACAATTTACCTTGGCAGCAGATACTGGTAAAGGTTTAAGACCGAGTTTTTCTTGTGCCGCAACACCCGAGCAAGCAGATAGTCTTTATCTGGCTTTTGTGGAGTATTGCCGTCAACAAGGGGTTATGACCGAGACAGGTCAATTTGGTGCAGATATGCAGGTCGAGTTGGTCAATGATGGCCCTGTAACCTTTAATCTGCAGGTATAGGACAGTTCTATTGTCACCATAGATCAACCATCGGAGGGATGCCGTTATGATTGATATGTCGTTCACTGAAGCACAATCAGACGCTAAGGTCACAGCCTTGCTTAAAACCTTGTGTGAAACTTGGCACAACACTATTCCTGTCAGTAAATTTATGGGTATTACTCCAGTATTATTCAATGGCGATAGCTTAAAGGTGACCGCACCAATTGAGCCCAACATTAACTTACATCACACCATGTTTGCTGGCAGCATTTATACTTTAATGACCCTAACTGGATGGGGAATGGTGTGGTTACAGCAGCAGTTGTCACAAGCTCATGGCGACATTGTCTTGGCTGATGCGAAAGTAAGGTATTTGAAGCCTGTTACTAAACAGCCTTATGCTAAAGTGATTTGGCCTTATACCGATTTAACTCCATTAACCAGAGGTCGACGCGTCAAGATGACTTTAGAGGTCGCCTTGTATTGCGATGAGATCATGTGCGCTACGTTCACTGGCCAGTTTGTGTCTTTGCCACAACAATCATCTAGTGTAGATTGAGTTAATATCTTTCTATTTTATCGAATGTTATTGCGAAATTAATGCACTTTTCTTCTTTTTTATAGACTAATATACTGGCTCAATTGGTCAGGCGTGTAGCCATATGACCTAACAAACATATGGGTGAGACTTAACAATGGCAAAAGTATTAATTTTAAAATCAAGCGTTCTAGGCAGTTATTCACAATCTTCAGCATTAGTTGATTATTTAAATCAACAATGGAGCAGCAAAGGTGCGCAAATTACTGTGCGTGATTTAGGCAGTGAACCAGTACCAATGTTAGATGGTGAAATTGCTTCTGGTCTTCGTGGTGGCGATGATTTGTCTGAGCGTCAATTAGCTGCATTAGCCCTATCGAACGAATTAGTGGCTGAAATTAAAGCTCATGACACTATTGTTATTGCTGCACCAATGTACAATTTTAGCATACCAACTACGTTAAAAAGTTGGATCGATTTCATTGCCCGTGCTGGCGTGACTTTTACTTATACCGATACCGGCCCAGTTGGCTTGATTGAAGGTAAGCGTGCCATTATAGTGACCACCCGCGGCGGGGCTCATAAAGGTGGCACCACAGATCACGTAGTGCCTTATTTAATCACAGTACTTGGTTTTATTGGGATTACTGATGTTGAAACCGTTTATGCTGAATCATTAAACATGGGTCCAGATGCTGCAGAAGCTGGGATAAGCCAAGCTAAAAAAGCGATTGACGCTATTACACTCTAAGTTAACCCGAGTTCAGGTTAAGTTAAGTCAATTTTCGAGTTAAGAGCACCTAAACCCATTGCGGGTTTAGGTGTTTTTTTATGCTAATTGTGTCTATTACCTTTGATAGGCGGTTGATCTATTTTTGGTTAAATTTTTTCGAGATTAAAGCGTGTTAAGCGAGGCGATTGCTGCCTGGCAATCTAAGCAAAATTCGCTCAACAATGAGTAAAATACTTTTAGTCGACCCTTTGGTAACCTTGTTGGCCATTTCTACAGCGTTATTGGCTTTTTTATATAGCGTAACGACACAACGAAACTAGATCACTCACGGTTTGAGCTATGGACCAATAGTTTGTTGCTAAAACAGCCTTCATAGCTCAACAGACTCTAGATTACTTCTGTTACTGAGCATTTGCCTTTGTGATACTTATACTACTATTAAAAAATTAATTTACTCATTGAATGAACCTAAAGCTCATTTTGAACCGTATTGTGGCGGCTATGGCACAAAATGTAATAGGCTCACTTATTAATGATGCCTGAGGGCGCTATGGGCAAATATAAAATAGTGACTATAATGATTTTATGCTGATTGATATGAACTTATGCATTTAAAAAGAGTAGCGATTGCAATAGTGCTGATTTTTATCACCTTAGGTCTTGTGCCTATATTGATGGTGGTTAGCCAATGGTCTGCCAATGAGCAGGCATATGGCATTAGTAGCAATGACAGCGAACAGCTGAGCTTTAGTTGGCAAGGCGTTGACAAGCACATTCATCACTTTCCTGCCTCTTCTGCAGGATACACTTATTTATTTATGGGTTTTTTATCGTGCTCTGAAATTTGCCCGATACGGATCCAACAAATGATGCAATTGGAGCAACACATACAGCAGGATGCTTTGTTAACTGGAGCTGAGGTGCAATTTATGTTTGTGACGATTGACCCCAACAATGACACTCTGGCAGTTCGTAAAAGCATAATAGATGATATCTCACCGCGTTTTGTGAGTGCGTCATTGTCTGACGATGCTTTACAGCAACTGGATAGACGTTTATCGGAAAATATTAACCTTGAGCTCGCCAGCATTAATCATGTCGGCAAGTTGTTTTTATTGTCGCCTAATGGGGCGGTCAAGCGGATCTACACGTCCCAGCAGCTTTCAACTCAAAAAATGTTGCTTGAACTTAAGCAAATTATTTCCTCTGAAACTTAGGTATGTCTATGAGTGATAAATACACAATTGAACTGTTAAAAAAACACGATTCACACATATATCAAATTTTAATGTTGCAAGCACCATTACTGTTTATTAGCGGTTTCTTTGGCGCAAAAATGCTGACTTTCAGTACCTTTTCGGCAGTCGCGATTTTAGTCATAGTACAGCTTAGCTATAGTCTGCTAAAGGGGACTGAGTTATTTGCCATTGTTGGTGCGGTGATCATGATGACCGTCTCGGCGTTGCTGATCCAAAGCCAAATGGGCATGATTGAAATGCATTTTCATATTTTTGCTTCTATGGGGGTGTTTTTAATTTACTTACGCTGGCAGCCTTTACTGGCCTCGCTTCTTACCGTTGCAGTACATCATATTGGCTTAACCTATATTCAGCTGCAAGGTGTGAGCTTGTTTGATACTCCAGTGATGATATTTGCCGGCGATTGCAACTGGACCATCATGTTGGTCCATGCATTATTTGCTGCCGCCGAAACCTTTATTCTTATTCGTATTGCCTTTTTTATGCGCACCGATGCCATTGCCAATCAACGTATTGCCGGTGCCATCGAGCAGATATCGTCTAATAAAGATTTATCGATACGCTTATCTTCTGCTGACACACCAGCGGAGATATCCTTTAATTTAATGCTCGAAGAGTTGTCGCAGCTATTTAATGACTATCGCGATATTGCCGTCAAGATGGGCAGTACTTCAGATAATTTGATGAGCTTGAGCGAGCAAGCTCAGCAGGGGGTTCAAGAGCAAAATGCTCAAGCTGGAATTATTGCTGAATCGACTCAACATGTGATCGATAGTTTTCAGCAAATGGCTCACGATAGCCAAGTTTCAGCAGATCAAGCAAGAGAGGGGGCAACCTCAAGTATTGGTGATCGTCAAAGTGCATTAAATATCATGAAAGACATGCAGGCGCTAGAAACCAATATGACTGAAGTGACCGAGTCGATGACTGATTTAACTCAAGATGTCACTTCGATCACCACTTTACTTCAGGCGATCCGCAGTATTTCAGATCAGACTAACTTACTGGCATTAAACGCAGCCATTGAAGCGGCGAGAGCGGGTGAGAGTGGCCGAGGTTTTGCGGTTGTGGCAGATGAAGTTCGTACTCTAGCAAAACGGACTAGTCAATCGACCGATAGCATTGAAAAAGTACTCAGTCGTTTGAATGTCAGCATGTTAAAAACCGTTGAGTCAATGGATCAAGGTAGGCAGCGTACGAGCCAAAATGTGCAGCATACAAATAATATTGCCCAAGGGTTAGATCAACGTTCTGGTCAGATTGGCCAAGTGGCGACTTTGAGTAACAATGTGGCTAATGGTACCCAAGAGCAAGCGGGCAGACTGACTCAAATTGGTGCGGAGATTTTAGATAATGCCAAAGCGGTAGTGCTGCTATCGGAACAGGTGCAAAAATTGGCCGGTGGAGCGGTAGAGATGAAACGAATCACCGAAGATTATCAAGCTAAAGCAGCGGCTTATAAAGTGTAATCCACAGTAAAGCAGGCGAATGGATAACTTTTGCCTGTTTTATTATTTGCTTGTCGCAGACAGCAAGTTGGGCTTATCCAGCTTGCTGCGATCAGCGCCAGCGTTTAAAGATTAATGAAGTATTAATGCCACCAAACGCAAAGTTGTTGCTCATAATATAATTGGTATCTATGTAGCGTATCTCGTCTTTAATATAATCGAGTTGTGCGCACTCAGAGTCAATATCCGTGAGATTAAGCGTTGGCGCAAACCAACCCTCATTCATCATTTCGATACTGGTCCAGGCTTCCAATGAGCCACAAGCCCCTAGAGTATGGCCGGTATAACTTTTAAGTGATGAGATTGGCGTATTAGCGCCAAAGACCGCATAAGTTGCAGCTGTTTCGGCTACATCTCCCCGATCTGTCGCCGTACCATGAGCACTGATATAGCCAATTTGTTGTTCGGATAATTTGGCATCCGTTAAGGCTAAACGAATCGCCATCTCCATCGTTTTGGCATTGGGTTGGGTGACATGCTGGCCATCTGAGTTTGTGCCAAAACCAATTAACTCAGCATAAATTTTAACGCCACGCGCTTGAGCATGCTCAAGCTCCTCCAATATTAGTGTACACGCACCTTCACCGATAACTAAACCGTCTCGTTGGCTGTCAAATGGGCGTGGTGTTAGCTCTGGTTGATCATTTTTGGTGCTGGTGGCAAATAAGGTATCAAATACTACCGCTTCAGTCGGGCAAAGTTCTTCAGCACCGCCGGCCAACATAATCGTTTGCATACCGTACTTAATCGCCTCGTAGGCGTAGCCTATGCCTTGGCTAGCTGATGTGCATGCACTACTGGTGGTATGAATTCGGCCCTGTAAGCCAAAAAACACCCCCACATTGACTGCCGTTGTGTGCGCCATCATACGGATATAGCTGGTGGCGGTTAAGCCAGACATTTCGCCGGTTTTTAACATCTCACCAAATCCAATAATGGGATCGGTACTGCCAGTTGATGAACCATAAGCGACTCCAACTTTGCCAGAATTAAGAATAGGATCATCTAATAACCCCGCATCCTCTAACGCTAATTCACTTGCTCGAGTGGCCATTAGAGACACTCTACCCATGGAGCGAATTTTTTTGCGTGAATAGTGCTTAGGAGTAACAAACTCTGTGACTGGTGCCGCAAGACGAGTATTTAAGCCTGGGTATCTGTCCCATTCATCCATGCGAATGACACAATTATGTTTAGCTAATAGGCTCGCTTTAATTTGCTGCCAGTCTTGGCCTAATGCAGAAATGCCGCCAATTCCAGTCACGACCACACGCTTCATATCATGCCTCCATTAACTGAGATCACTTGACGAGTAATATAGGCGGCATCATCTGACATTAAAAAGTTAGTCAGGCCCGCTATTTCACTGGGTTTACCCATGCGTTTCATCGGCACTATTTGGTTAACCATTTCGGTTGGAATATCGCTGACCATATCGGTTTCAATTAACCCTGGGGCAATGCAATTGACAGTAATTTTGCGCTTTGCCAATTCAAGAGACAGCGCTTTAGTGGCTCCAATAATCCCTGCTTTTGAAGCGCTATAATTGACTTGACCTCGGTTGCCTGCAATGCCAGATACTGATGCGAGAGTGATAATGCGCCCACCTTTACGCGCTTGTACCATCGGCATCACCGTTGGGTGAATAACATTGTAGAAACCATCAAGATTGGTGTGGATCACGCTATCCCACTCCTCTTCGGTCATGGCAGGAAAGGCGGTGTCACGGTTGATACCAGCATTCAGAATTACCCCGTAATAAGCACCATTTGCGTCAATGTCCGTTTCGATAGCAAGCTTAACTGCCTGGCGGTCAGCAATATCAAATTGCAATACGCTAACTTGAACACCAAGATCTAATAAGGTTTTTTGTACTTGCGCCACTGCGGCATAATTGCTGTGAAAGTGCAGCGCAATATCAAAGCCATTTTCGGCTAATTTTATCGCGATGGCTTTGCCTATTCCTCGGCTTGAACCGGTAACTAATACTCTGTTATTCAAAATGTCTCTCCGTGATTTATTCGAGGAACTCCAATGGGATGTAAAAAGGTTTATTGATCATGCTTAGCCGTGGCTTGGCTTTCATCAATATAAGCTTGGGTATCTTTGGGTTGGAACACATTGATATTGGCTTGTGCTATTAAGGTATCTTGATGATAAATATGGCAATCAAATACCGCTAATCCCGACTCTTCTTGGTACAGTCTAGTCACTTGAGTGCGATATGACTGGCCTAAGGTAAAAGTGTCTATATGCATTTGTAGCTTGCGGGTACCGAGTAAAAAACCGGCTAGGATAGCTTCGTTGTCTAGTCGTGCTTCGATGCCTGCTAATGCCGCCACGCTTTGAGCCATATACTCTATCGCAACATAATTAGGCACCCCATTGATTTTGCTATTAAAAAAAGCACTGCTAGGGCTAATATAGGTTTCTGTGGTTAGGCTATCTGGACGATGCTCTAACAGCTTATCAATTAAGATCATCGGCGCACGGTGCGGAATAAAATTGCTAACATCTTGCGCTAACATAGCAGCATCGGCTGTGAGTGTAGACATGAAACTAGACATCCTTTCGACAAAAAATCAGGCTGGCATTACTACCGCCAAAGGCAAATGAATTACTCATAATGAAATTGAGTTCACTGAGCCCAGTATTACTGTGGGCATTAATCAAGGATATTTGCGGGTCGTTATCATCAAATTGGCCATCCCAGACATGAGGAGGTAGGCGCTTACTATGATTAAGGGGACTTAATAACAAATAGCAAAAGGCTGCTTCAATGGCTCCAGCAGCTCCCAAGGTATGGCCAGTTAGTGGTTTAGTTGAGCTACACAGTGGTGATAAATGGTTAAATACCGCATTTATTGCGCGAGACTCCATGGCATCATTTTTAGGTGTGGCAGTGCCATGCAGATTGACATAATTAATCTGCTGCGGCGAAATATTAGCGGCAGATAGCGCCAATTGCATAGCGGCAATTGCGCCATGTCCTTGCGGGTGTGGCGCTGAAATATGATGTGCATCGGCAGACTCGCCTATTCCCGCCAGCATTACATCGCTTTGGCCGCGTTCTAAAGTGAATAAGGCTGCACCTTCACCAATATTGATCCCATCACGATGGCGACTGAATGGATTACAATGACCTTTGGATACCGACTCTAATGCAGCAAAGCCATTAACGGTTAGTTGGCATAAACTGTCTACGCCACCCACAATCACCATATCGCATAAATTGGCATTGAGTAATCGTTGGGCACTGGCAAACACTTTGGCGCTTGATGAACACGCTGTAGAGACGGTATAACAAGGGCCTGATAGCGAAAATAACTGCTTAAGATACTCACTAGTACTGCCCAGTTCCTGCTGTGAATAATGGTAGCTTGGCGGGAAATTGCCATGTTCAAGCTTATATTTTAACGCCGCTTCGCCTTTAGAAATACCTGAGGTACTCGTGCCTAGCACGACGCCAATCCGATCGGCTCCAAAACGTTGCTTGGCTTGCTCGACGGCTGGGATAAGCTGCTGAGCGGCGGTGTTTAATAAACGATTATTCCGACAAGCAAACAGACTTAAATGATCGGCGATAGCGATTAAACGTTTATCATCAACGCAACCGACTAATGTTGGCGCATTGAACAGCAAATTATCGCGCCATTGCATGGCACTGACATCACCATTAATGAGACGTGGCAACACTTCTTCAGGCGAGTTGCCCAGAGGTGTACACAATCCAATGTGAGTTATTGCAATGCGACTTTTCATATTTGCTTATATGGCCTATTTTCACTGTCTGTTTATTGGTGGCACACTGATTATTCAATCGGGTTAATTTGCAGGTGAATATCAGCTGCATCGATGTCGACATTCACTTGTGCCAACCAAGGATCAATATTGTTGTACGTTAATGTTATTGACGCGCCATTATCATCGACCAGTTGCTTACATAGTGCCATATCACAGGATATTGTTACCAAGTTTCCACCACTCAATTGTTGATTAACTTGCTCTGTTGGCCAGTAAATTAACTGCATTATTGCCATCAAGTATTCTGCTTTAAACTGTTCCCCCAATAACAAACTTTGCTCACTTTGCAGAGTTTGTCCATCGTATACAAGAGTGAATAACGCTTGCCCAAGCGGGGCTAATCCCACTAATGTCATCCGTTGTGAATTAACGTCAAGCTGGGTTAATAACTCATGGCTATCTTGGCCACGGGTAAAGTTAACCATTTGAGTTAAATTAATGTCTTGATGCTGAGCATCAGTTAATACCGACGAGGTTGGATTTAAGCAATATTGTGCTTCACTCGTTAGAGGGACACAAGTTTGTCTGGCTATTTGCTGGCTACAAGCGGTTAAAAAGCTTAACAGAAGCAGGGCCACAACACGGCGTGATAACACATCAATAAAATGCCCAAATAAGTTAAGCAACATTGGGCTCCCGACATAACTCGACAATGGTATTGAGGCGGCGTTCAGACTCTTTTACAAATGGGTTATTCATGTCCCAAGCATAGCCGGCTAAGATTGAGCAAATCATTTGTTTAATAGTGTTGTTAGCTTGTTGATAGAAAATAACATCTTGAAATCGACCATCATACCAAGCTTGGACATAAGTTCTAAAGGTATTAACCCCTTGCATTAATGGCTCTGAGTATTGGCTATCCCAATCAATTTTTTGGCCATTAAGTTGCTTATGTAAACATGCTACAGCCATAGACGCAGATTGCATTGCAATCGTTACCCCTGATGAAAATACCGGATCAAGAAACTCGCCTGCATTACCCAGTAAAGCAAACTTGTTGGTTGCTAAAGTGGTGACGTTGGCCGAATAACCTTTTAGGGTGGCACAGGGCTGAACGATATTAGCCTTGGTCAGCAAGCGTTGCAGTACCGGCTCTTCATTGATGATAGTTAACAACTGTTGTTCAAGACTACCGGATAAACGTTGGAGTAAATGCGGTTCAGCGACCACCCCAATTGAACACCGATTATTGCTAAAAGGGATTAACCAGTACCAAATATCCTTATGCTTGGGGTGTACGCTAATGAGGATCTTATTGCGATCAAAACTAGGATCGCTGATGTTGTCCTCAATATGAGTAAAAATAGCACTTCGTGGGGGTAAAGTTGACGATTGTTCTAGGTTTAACAATCGTGGTAATACTCGACCAAAGCCACTGGCATCAAGCACAAATTTAGCATTCACCTGATACTGTGATCCTTGCTCGTTGGTTACGGTTAAGCGAGGATCGTGAGTTAAATCAATTGCATCGACTTGATGTCCAAATCGAATCTCAACCCCTTGGCTTATTGCTGTATCAGCTAAGAGTTTATCAAAATCAGCCCGCTGAACTTGAAAGGTGGTACCCGGGCCTGGAGTAAACTTATCGGTAAAGTCGAAGGTGGTATAGCGACCTTGGTGGCTAAATGCTGCGCCATTTTTAAACTGAAACCCAGCATTATTAACGGCTTCGAGCATGCCGGCTTGTTCAATAAATTGCATGCAACAGGGGAGTAAGCTTTCGCCAATTGAAAAACGCGGAAAATGTTGTTTTTCAATCACCACAACGCGATGGCCCTGCTGGCGTAACAAGCTTGCGGCTATAGCACCTGAAGGGCCGGCGCCAATGATGGCTACATCAACATCCATGTTGCTGATTTTATGTGTCTGATGGCTTAACATTTACACTGTTTTCCTTGTGATAAATGAAATAAATGGTGCGAGTAAAAAGGAAAAACTGATCCCAAATAATAATGTAAGACCAAAAAAGTGAATCGCATGAGTTTGACTCAGCGCTAGCAAACCAAAAGCCAATAGTGTTGAACAGGCTGACATAAAGATAGCCATCATGACTCCGCGACTGGTGTGTTTGGCTTCGGCGAAAAAGAGACTGTAATCGATACCAATTCCCAGCACTAAAATAAGCGCTAAGGCGTGAAACAAGCTAATGCTTGAGCCAACTAAGCCTAAACACGCCAGGGTGAGCAGTACTGATAATGCGGGTACCGAAACAATGGCTAATGCCAGTTTAATGCCGTATTTAATACTGAAGAGTAGGCAGGCCAAAGCAAATACCCACACTAGTAACTGCAATGTTAGTTGACGATATTGGCCCATTAAAGCCGATATATCACCGACTTTATCAATTAACTGCACTTGCCCCAAAGACCAATCGTGGCGAGTCAGTCGTTGCTCAATAGAGGTTAATGAGTGAATGCCACCTAACAATACAATTGCGCCATATTGCTGGGTTTGGTCTGTGGTCGCTACAGCACCAAGCCATAAGGCACGTAAGTCATCATTGGCAAGGGCTAACATCTCTTTTGGGGTTAGATATTTTGATTTTGCATGATCAAGTTGTCTCAGCAGGCTGGCATTTATGTTGTCATCTAGGCCCATGTTGCTAATGATTTCGTGCAAATGTTGCTGATAAAGTTGTTGTTGTAACTCATAATTGTGGCGTTGACTGGCAATGCTGGGCATAAAGCGGCTTAGGCTAATGGCTTGATCTAGCTCGCCATCGCTAATGGCTTGATTAAGCACAGGAGTCAGTTGTTCTAAGGTTTGCAATAAACCTTGTTCATTGTTACTGCTGACTAAAATAAATTGGTTGTCTGTGCCGCCGCTAAGTAGTTGTCTAAGCTGGTTTTCTTCTGTGGTGATGGCTGCAGGACTTTGCTGTAATTGACGAATATCATCATTAGAGTCTGCTTTGGATAAGCCAAAAAATAATATAGCGGTTAAACACAGCAGCAGTGCCGCTATGGTGGTTTTTTGCCACCATTGCGGCGCAGTAAAAATGCGTTTTAATAACGTTAGATAACCTTGGGCTAGGGTTAATCCTGGTGTTGGTTTAAGCGCATGGTTGCCCAATAATGGGAACACCAATAGTAGGGTTAGGTACGCACCTATTAAGCCAGCGGCGCAAAATACTGCCACCTGTTGCATCCCAGGAAACGGGGTAAAACCAATAGCGATAAAGGCACTGGCACTGGTAGCAAGAGCGAGAGTGAGCGCCGGAAAAATACGCCTTAAGGTGTCACTGGCGTTGTCATTGGGGTGAGCCTGTTTTTCACAGTAAAAGTGAAAGCTGTAATCAATCGCTACGCCAATTAAGCTGGTGCCAAATACCAATGTCAGTAAATGCAGCTCGCCAAAAAGGCTTAAGGTGGCGACTAGCGCAAACACCACACCGCTCGTTAAGGTAAGTAGTGCCGCGAATAATGGCATCACTGATCGAAATGCCAACCAGACCAATAAGATAATCCCCAACATGGAAATAAAGCCAATGCGGCTGATCTCTTGTTTGGCTGACTCGGTGGCAGCAATGGCATGAAATAACGCCCCCGCCTTAAGAAAGCTCACTTGGGAATATTGCTGGTTAATGTGACTCAACGCAGATTCCAATGCTTGAATTTGCTGTTGCTGAGCGTTGGGGTTAAAGGCGCTGTCACGGCCTTTGGCCATCACAATCGCCGCCACACCGTCGGCAGAATCTGTGAGTAAAATACCCTGTTGGCTGCGCAGCGCATTATTGGGCGATAACGCCAGTAAGTTGGCTGGAAACATCAGTAATGGATCATTGCTGAGCAGTTGGCTGTTGGCAAAACCAAATGTGCTATAAAGTTGGCTTTGGGCTGCGGTAAGCAGTTGGCGCCAATTATCGGTTTCAATGGCCTGCGCTTGCTCTGGTGTCAGTAAGCCAAAGCGATGTTCGAAGTAGACTTTAGCTAAGTGTTGTAGATTGTCATCTGCGCCGCTGCGAACGGCAGTAAAGGGCGATTGATTTGATTGATTGAGCGATGTCATCAGCTGCTTGGCTGCGCCGATAGCTTGGGTTTCGTTTGGGGCAATTACCGCAATATACACTTGATTAGCCAGTTGCTGTTCTACCTTGTTTAAGGCTTTCTCGGTAAGCTTATCTTGTTGTAGGTGCGGCAACATGGCCAAAATATCAGTCTGAATATGTGCACCTTGCTGCCATTGCACAAAGCCTGTGACTGTCATTGCTAGCAGCAATACTCCCCATAAGGCAAAACGCCCAATGGGAGATAACACTGCATTAAGCGATAATCGAAGCATTATTGATTGGACTCACTGCCAAGGCTAAAAAGCTCGAGTTCAGTTGTGCTGAGCGGCCCTTGCTGGGCATCAAGAAATTGAATTTGAGTATAATCGCTGATATCGGCCTGGCTGCTGGTGATGATTAATGAGCGTAATAGAGTATCGCCACTGAGCGTGATATTGCCCATGGATGCGCGTAGTTGTGGGTCTTTAGCTTGCAAGCCGAGTTGCCATGGCGTGCCTGCGTTGTAATTAGCGGGCATAAATAAGGTGAAATCCGCACTTAAAGCAGCAATATTACCCGCCATAATTGCTTGCAGTAACCGCGGTACTTGCTGTGCGATTGGACTACCACTGGCCATAGCATTAAGTTGTTGCACCTTGCCTTGGCTGTTTTGCTGAATTAACTGCTGATCTTTTAGCACCATCAAGGTGCTAAATGGTCGCAGCTGCTGCCATACTAACCCTTGCGTCGGACTAAAAATAAATTGTCCCTGGCTGAGCAAGGGCTTTTTTAGCACCTGTAAGTGACGCTGCTGAATAAACTGCCCTCTGGTATCAAGTTGTAAATTCAGTTGTTGCGCTAGCGCACTGAGGGCCTCTGTGGTGGCGGGTTGAGTATACAACGCCTGAACATCTGCCAGTTGTGCTTGAGTCAGTGGTTTATTACTGCTTGCTAGTGAATGTTCATTGGCGGAAATACTGCCAAGAGGCAAACAGAGGCAGATCACTATCCAAACCTGAGTAAACATGCCTTTGCGAGTATTCATTAAGCTTGGCTCACATCAAGTAATCGACGAATTTTTTCCTGAAATACTTCAGGGGTGACAAAGCATAATTCTTCGGTCGTAATATCTACCGCAGCTTGAATGGTATAGCCTTTCGTTATCCGCGCATTGGTTTGGGCATCAACAATTTGGTAGTTAATGCGTAAACGATTTTCCCATTCAACAATGGCGGCGATCACTTTAATTTTTTGATCAAAAGTGCTGCTTTTAACATACTTTACTTGTACATCGACAATCGGCCACGCATAACCCGATTGTTGCATAGTACGGTAGTTATAACCGAGTTTATCCAGCAATAAGCAGCGCACAACTTCGAAGTAACGTAAATAATTACCATGCCAAGTGATGCCCATCGAATCAACATCGTGAAACGGGATCACCATGTCCATTTCGGTCAGTAATAAACCTTTCATTTAGCACACCTCCCACAGACCCAATTGAATCTTTTCCACTGTTTGGCGCAATACCGTCTCTAAAGGACGGTCTTCGGTTAGCAGTTCAAAATCTTCGCTGACTTGGGCTAAGGTCGTTGCAAGAGAGGGGGTTAATGAACTCGCATCGAGTTCTTGCTGCATAATACGCAGTTGAATACCTTGGCTCATGGCTAACAATGCCGCGGCTGCGACTTGTTCTGTGAGCTGTAAAATACGCATACAATCACGTGCAGCTATGGTGCCCATGCTCACTTTGTCTTGGTTGTGACATTCTGTTGAACGTGAAAACACGCTGGCTGGCATAGTGTTTTTTAATGCTTCAGCAGTCCATGCTGATACGCCAATTTGCACGGCTTTAAAACCGTGATTAATTGCACGGCGCTCACCTTCTGCAGCAGATAAATTAGCTGGTAAGCCATTGTTAAATTTAGGGTCCATCACTAAGGCCATTTGGCGATCGATTAAGTCGGCGATATTGGCTACGGCATTTTTCATCGCATCCATGGCAAAGGCAATATGGCCACCATAAAAATGACCACCATGGAGAATATGTTCACCTTCGGCATCAACAATCGGATTATCGTTAGCGCTGTTAAGTTCGGTTTCAATAAACTGACGCATAAAGGGTAGAGCATCTTGCAATACGCCGATGATGTGCGGTGCACAGCGGATAGAATAACGGTCTTGTAGGCGGTCTGAATTTCGGGGATGCACATGATGATTTAAGTCCTCACGGATCCAACTGGCAATCTGGTTTTGACCTGGGTGGGGCTTGGCGGCAAATAAAATTTCATCAAAATGGTTTGCGTTACCCTTGAGCGTTAACGATGCCATGGCGGTTATCCGGCTTGATAGGCGGGTTAAATATTGCGATCTGTCATAGGCTAAACAAGCAAGAGCCGTCATAACCGCAGTACCATTCATTAATGCGAGACCTTCTTTAGGGCGCAAGGTTAATGGCATCATGCCAAATTGTAGATAAACATCTTTAGTCGCTTGGCGTTTACCTTGGTAAATCACTTCGCGTTCGCCAACTAATACCGCAGCAAGATAAGATAATGGGGTTAAATCGCCACTGGCGCCGACCGAGCCCTCTTGGGGGATCACCGGAGTAATATCATTGTTTAAGAGCCACTCGATGCGTTGTAGCAGTAAATAACTTACGCCTGATTTGCCCACAGCCAGTGAGTTTAAGCGGCAAGCCATAATCGCGCGGGCTTGCATCGGGCTAAATACATCGCCTAAGCCACAGCCATGGAAGCGGGTTAAGTGCAGCGGTAATTCGTGGACTAAATCTAAGCTAACATTAACTGTACACGAGTCGCCGTAACCCGTTGTCACGCCATAAACCACGCCTTCTTCATGGAGTACGCTGTCAATAAAGCGTGCACCTTTTTGAATATATTCAACATAGTCAGCAGTATCTGTCAGTTTGACCGCAGCGCCTTTGGCTATAGCCACCACTTGCTCAAGACTAAGATAGCGTTGGCCTAAATGCACAGTGCTGTCGGCGGTTGATGACATTGAAGATGAATGGCTCATGAATTATCTATCCTGACTGGGTAAATGGGTTGCGCTTGAGGGAGAGTGCTGAGTATTACGCCATACCAGCTCGTCTTTGCGCCAAAAATCGAAAAAGTTAAACCATTGCATCGGAGCGAGTTGGGCAAAATGCGCTAAGCGTTGGCTGTATTGGCTCATGGCGTCGGTTAAGCGTTCAATTCGACCTGTACGTGGACCTTTTAAGCTGTCGCTTAGATGTTCAACATGTACTTGATAACGGCCATGCTGACGAATACAAAATAAGGTGTAAACCGGGCAGTCGAGTAAGCTTGCTAAAATAAATGGCCCTTGTGGAAACGCTGCATCTTGGCCTAAAAACGGTAAATAGGTTACACGGCCCTGGCTGCTCGACGAGGTGCGGTCAGCGGCAATTACCACAATTTCACCTTGGTCGATTTTTTGCTGCAGTAACATGGCAGTACTCGGATCGAGCTCGTTAACATGGATTAAATTTAGGCTACTTTGTGGATTAAGCTGCTGTAGAACCTTATTAAAATTTTCCGCATTTTGGGTTAGCACCATCACATTCACTTTGACATTTTGCTGGTGGACAGAGATAGCGCGGCACAGTTCCATATTACCTAAATGCGACACAATTAATACGGCGCCCCTGCCAGTAGCCGCTTGATCTGCGAGTATTTTACGGTCGTCAAAGTCGACTTGGTCTAGATTTATCCGGTTACACCAAGCGTCAATTCTATCGAGGGCGGCATTACCAAAGGCAAAAAAATGTTTGAGGCTATCGCGCCAATTGACCTCGCGACTGAGATGAGGGTGATTGGGTTGTTGCTGTTGCACTCGGTGTAAAAAGTCTAATGATGCACGGCGAGCTGTTGAGCCCGTGAGAAAAAAATAACAAATTACTGGATACATAACCGCTCGGCACAACCAATGCCCGCCCAAACGATAGCATTGGGCTAACAGCTTAATCCCCCAAAAACTGCCTCGCTCGGTCATTGTGGACCAATGTTTTGGTGACTGAACTTGAGTTGGGGGCGACTCTTTTTGCTGCAAAAACCGTGTGCTAATAATACGTGGTAGACGCGCTAACATGCCAAAAAATAACTTGGTGTGCATCCAGCTGATGCGCACATTATCCTGAACGCCTTGAAAGTGACTGATGCCATCTTCAGGATAGATGACTTTGGTTGGCACCTGCACGACGGCAGTGCCTTGCCAGTAAAGCTTGACCATGATCTCAATATCAAAGTCCATCCGTTCGCCTAACGCTTGCTGGCTAAATAATTGCTCAGTCGCAGCGAGTGGGTAGATCCGAAAGCCACACATAGAATCTTGAATATCAAAACTTAAGGTTTCAACCCACACCCAAAAATGAGTGATATAACGCCCGTATAAACGCCCTTTAGGTACAGACTCATCATAAATTGGTTGGCCAGATATTAATGCTTGTGGGTGCTGCTTACTGGTCGATATCATTAACGGAATATCGTCTAAATTATGCTGTCCATCAGCATCGACCTGTAATACATGACTAAAACCATCACGATAAGCTTGGCGCAGCCCGCTAGTCACAGCTGCTCCTTTACCACGATTAAACGGATGACTAATAAGCGTTACCCAGGCAAATTTTTCCGCCATGGCGTGCAATAGGTAACGAGTTTCATCTTGGCTGCCATCATCAACCAAATAACATTGCAGGTTGAATTTTGCCAACTGTGCGAGGGTTTTCTCTATGGCGATATGATGATTGTAATTAGGAATAACCAAGGCGAGCTTCATGAGTCACTCTCAATATTGGTTGCAGCATTAACCCATGCGGGTTTGATAACAATGCGCCCAGAAGCAAAGCGTTTATCTTGATCGCGGTAACTAAAAATCATTTTTGCTTTTTGCGCTTGGTGTTCAATCACCAAATCAACATAGGTGTCGGGTAATATGAGTTGCTGAAACTTAAGTACTTCTAATGTGGCAACCTTAGCGGAATAGCCAAATGCCTCGCAACCCAATTTGACCGCCCAATCGACTAGAGTTATCCCAGGTAATACAGCTTGCTCTGGGAAATGGCCCTTAAAAAAGGCTAAATCTGCACTAATAAATAAGCGCCAATGATAGCTATTATTATCGCCTTCATGGCTAATGATATGAGGTAATTCGGACTTAATCATGACTAAATAAGGCTACAATTTCTGATTGGGTACGCTTGCCTTGGCTATTGAGCGGCAAGTTTTCTGGATAGCGCCAGCGTCTTGGTAACGTGATACGCTCAAACTGACTCAACAAATGACTTTTTAATGCATTATTAACTGCCAATTTGCCTTCGTCCTTTAGGGTTTGCAAGCCTAATTCGCTTAAACATATTGCAGCACCTAACATGGTCCGCGGCTGTTCTAATACCGTGACCGCAGCTTCGCGCACAAAAGGATGTGTTTGCAGTAAATGCTCAACTTGGGCTAATGACAAACGTTTTTCTTCAATTTTTACAATGCGGTCAAGTCGGTGTAATAAACGGAACTGACCATCATTTACCAGTTCAATTTTATCATCGCATTTTAACCATTGAGTCGGGTCGTCTAAATAGACTGACTGCAACATTAATGCTCCGTCTTGTGGCGCGATATCAATATTGACTTGGGTAAAGGCTTGCCATGGCTGCTGAGGTTGCAGCTGGCGGCGATAGGCAATACCGCCAGTTTCAGTACTGCCAAATATTTCAATCGGTAATTGATTAAAACAGTGCTTAACCGCCTGGGCAGCCTCAAAATTTAACGGGCCACCCGAACTGAAAATTAAGCTAGGAATACGTTGTTGCCTTTGGTTTTCAAGTGCATCAGGTAAGCGAGTCAATTGAGCAGGGCTACTGATTAAACATAAATTTGGCATAATAGCCAAGTAGTAGCTTAAGGTTTCTGGATAGTCGATTTGTTCGCTTAAGAATGCGCGGCTCGCAGCCAAAGGCCAGAGAATTTTAAATAATAAACCGTAGATATGTTGATGCGAAACCGTCGAAACGACTGAACAATGGGGTAAATGTTCGGCAAAGGTGTGTTCAAGAATGCTGACTTCAGCATCCAGTTGTTGCAAGGTTTTCTTAACCGCTTTCGGTTGACCGCTACTGCCTGAGGTGAATAAGATTAATTCCCCCAAGGTTTCTGTTTTCGGCCAAGGTGCAGCGGGTAAACTTAATTCTTTTTTTAGCGCAATGTACTCACGCACCTCACATAGAGGTCTGTCGGCAATAATGGCATCAAATTCATGATTAAGTTGGCTCAAGGTGCCACCTTGGGTGTTGGCAGGTAATATCACTTGTTTACCCGCCAACAATGCCGCGCATAAACCGGCGGCAAATACGTCACTGTGCTTGGCGGCAAGCAACCAGCGCTTCGCTGTACTTTGGCTCAGTTGCGCATGCAGATGAGCAACTTGGGCACAAAATAATGATCCCGTCATGATGTCATGATGATCAAAGCTTATCAGCTGCTGAGAGGCCGGCCCTGTTGCTAACCAATTGAGTAAAAGTTTATTCATGTTTTTTCAACCAAAAACGACGGTAAATCCATTCTCCACTGAGCAGCATACCCATAAGCAGATAAGCTATCAGTCCGTTATAAAGTGTCCATATTTCAATACTGGTTGCTATGGCCGTATAGGCAGCAACGGCACCATTAATAATAAATAACCCACACCAGAGTATGGTAATAGTGCGTAAGTAAGTAATCGCGGAGTCTGGCAAGTCAGGCTCTTTTAAGCGCGCTAAACGCTCAATCATGCTTGGGCCATTAATCAGTGAATAACCAAATAATCCCAACATACTCATATTTATCACCACTGGATAGAACAATAACCAGTCGTGACGCTGAGCAATAAAACTGGCTGCAGTTAATCCTATACCAATCAATATTGGCAGCGTCATGGATTTTACTTGCTGTTTATTGATAATAAATCGCATTATTAACGATAAGCATAGTAATAAGGCGATTGTGCCCGGTGGTAAATATTGCAATCCAAAGTACACAGCTAAAGGATAAGTGATAATAACCAAAGTTGTGATAATCAGCAGGACTAAGCGCATTAGCTTTTAATTAAACCTTCAATGGCATTGACGATATCATCGACGCTTCGCACTGCTTTAAAGGCTTCAGGCTGAATTTTTTTGCCGGTCTGCTGCTGCAATTTAATCACCAAGTCAACGGCATCAATACTGTCTAAATCCAGATCTTCGTACAAAGTGGCTTCGAGAGTGATATCTGCCGCATTTATTTCAAAGTCTTCAACTAAAATAGTGCTAAGCATTTCGAGTATTTGTTCACGATTTTGCATGCTAGCTCCTAAACACGTTGAGATTCAATAAAGCTAGCTAAGCTAGCAACACTGAAAAAGTGTGCTTTAGTTGCATCTGAATTGGCTTCAATTTTGACATCAAACTCTTTCTTAATCGCCAAGCCCAACTCTAGCGCATCGATCGAGTCTAACCCCAGACCGTCACCAAATAAGGCCGCGTCAGTTTCGATATCATCGACAGTGACATCTTCTAAATCTAAGCAATCAATGATCAGTTGTTTTATTTGGTTGTGTAAGTTCATTATTTGTCTTTCTTATCAGTATGGCTATCAATTGGACTTGATAGGTTGTTTAAGTGTATCAATGTAAAACTGCTGCAAGTCGCGCGTCAGCTGTCGAGCCATTTTGGCTTCATTACCCTGTTGAGCATCATACCGCAGGTATGGGATGCTTGTGCCAATTTCTACTGACATATTGATGGTTTGTCGCGGTATTTGGTACCAAGGTTGTTGTTTGGTTAAACCGGCAACATCGGTTCTTAATACTACAGGTAAAATATCTGTTTGGGTGCGAAGCGCAATATTGGCGGCGCCACGAGCAAATGAGTTAACGATATTACCAGTTAATGTTCGGGTACCTTCTGGAAAAATAATTAAGTTAGTATCACGATTTAATACCTGCAAGCAGTCGTGCAGGAGCCAATTGACTTCGCGATTGGGAATATACCCTACACTGGCGAGTACGCCGCGAAAGAATGGATTACGCCATAAACCTTGTTTGACAATACAGCCCGCATTAGGCATCAAGCTAATTAATACCACCACATCCACTAATGTGGGGTGATTAGCGATAACAATTTGCCTTTTAGCGTGTTGCAGTGCCTCGATATTCTTAGTACTCACAGCAATCACCCCAGCAAAACTTAGCATGGCGACAAATACTCTAAACATCCAGCTGACTAATCGTTGCACTCTTGCAACTCGCAGTTCTGGTTTAGTGGGCCAAAGTTGTAATAGAGGTAAAATGGTTAATGAACACAATAGGCCACCTAAACCAAAGGTAATATAACAGCCAACTCCAGCTAACCAGCGAGGAATATATCGCACTCCGCTGAGTTTCGGTGCGGGTGTTTTTGTTGACTCAATAGCATCAGCATGTGGCATCTTGTGTTGATCAGTCATGGTGTTCAAGCGACCAATACCAATGGCACAATTTACCTTGAATATTTTTTGCGCTAACAATATGGTGGATTAACTCGCTTAAACTTATATTTTTTTGTCCCTGTGGATTAGCGACATCCAGTGGATAATCAGACAAGCTCAGTGTTGTCCGTTGAGGCGCCTGTTTTTCAGCGTGGCAACCTATGTGATCTTTTGGTGCAAGATACAATCCCAAGGCGAGGGGCAGTTCGACTTCGTTAGTAAATTCGCTGTATATCGGTGGCACAGGATCGTCACCAAAAATGACTAATAAGGGCTCTGGAGATTGTGCTAATTGGGCATAGGCTTCAATAAGTGCTTGAGAAAGGGTTTGTTCACCAGCAGCAATGGATGTAGAGGCTGTAGTGTTATTATTTACAATGCCAAAAATACCACTGGCAGTATTATGCACTGACTGACTAAAAGCCATTGGCGATAAAGCTTGCTGCTGGGTAATGTCATTAAGTAAGCCTAATGTTCTCGTGAGCTCGCCATGACGAGATGAGAAAATGCTCCGACAATGCTCTTCTGGCTGGCATTGGTGAGCTGCTGTTAGCATCATTTTAGTTAAACGACTAAAACGACGACGTTGCATGGCCGGAATGTGCTTTAAAGCTGGCGAGTCGGGCTTAGGCGTCAAGTTGCCATTTGGCTGTTGCCATTGTAGCCAACTTTCTGTGGTTTGAAAGTTTGGTGACCATGCCCCCCATGATAGAAGCTCAAATACTAACTGCATTACTTTCCCTCTATAACTGCCAAGCTATCCTTATTTAACAGTTAATAATCATTTAAATAATAAAGATTAGTTAACCTTAGCGATTGTACACTGAAGTTAATGTAGATAAGAAGTCATGCAAACTAAAAAGCCTAATAGTGGAGGGGGATTAGCTAAGGTGATGGCTCAATAAAAAACGCGACATATGTCGCGTTCATTTTTGATAGCTTAATCTGCTAGGGTTACTCGTCGATATAAGCTTATTTGTTTGGAAAACTTTGTTGTAGCTTTTTGACCGCAGCTTTAATTTTACGAGTATTGTCAGGTCCCATACGGATCAACAGTTTTTGTGCACTGGGCAACGCTTCAAGGTTAGGATCAACGTATTTATAGTTCACACTGATTGATGAAAGCTCAATAGGGTCTTCAATAATCGGGGCGCTAGCAACCATGCTAAAAGCTTGCTGCATACGCTTATCAAAATCAATATCACTGTAACCGAGTTCAGTAAACGCTTCAGCAAAGAGTGGTTTTAATTCAATATAAGTAGCGACTAAATCTTTATCGTTCAAGCCTTCGATGAAATTCGCATACAAATCATATCGATGATATCCATCTGGATTAAGATAGGTTTTATTGGTTATCTCGCTCACAGTAAATTGGGTATCAGGGCCTTTTAACGGGCTTGCTTTATGCACGATATCACCTTGGGCTAGGTTATCAACAAACACCACAAATTGGCGAGCTATGTCCTTTTTCAAGATCATCGGCGCAATTTTCATACCGTTGGCAATGGCTAATGTTTTTGCTTCAACAAAATCATCAGATTCAGCTAATACTGGCAGAGGCTCTGCCACTGCAGCAGACGATTCAGATTCTCCAGCGGGAACCATATCATCAACAGTGCTAACGTTTTGCGGTTCTTCAATCGGCGCTTGTTCTATTGGCACCTCTGGTACTGATTCTGGCAGTTCAACTGGCGTCATGACAACCGGTTCTAATTCTTCGGTATCATCACTCGTAAAATAGAAGTAACTGCTGGCGCCTAATAGCGCGATAACGGCTATAGCGATTAATAGCATGTTAGAGCCAGTTTTTTCCGTGGCTTGTGGGGTAATTCTATCTTCTTCATTAACTTGCATTTCAATTCCTTGGCGTTATAGCTAATCGATACAAAGATCTAGATGGAGTCGAAAAATTCTGCATGATACTAATTACATTCAATAACTAAACAGTTGCGGAGGACTGATTTCAAATCGCTTTCACTGCGTTAAAGCTTTCGCTTTGCTTGCAGTAAGGTGATCCCCACTAGCTGACTAGATAACAAACACAATTTATATACCATTTTGCAATATTCGGCCCACTTGTCTAGTGATAACTGATGATAATGAACAATATATTATGATCTATATTACGCTTGGACATATTGTTGTCTATCACCGATCCAGCGATGAATGATAGCATCTACGTTTTGTGGCACTTGCTGGTAAACATGAGATGCTAATTTTTGAGTTGGTGCAATTAAGTGTTGATCACGAATCAGATCAGCAATTTTAAGATCTGCCAAACCGGTTTGTTTGGTGCCAAGCACTTCGCCTGGACCTCTAATTTCTAAGTCTTTTTGAGCAATAACAAAACCATCATTACTGTCTCTGAGTACGCCTAAACGTTTGGTGGCCGTTTGTGATAACGGGGCTTTGTAAAGTAATACACAATGGCTAGCTACAGCCCCACGGCCGACTCGACCTCTTAATTGGTGTAACTGCGCTAGGCCTAAGCGTTCAGGGTTTTCGATAATCATTAAACTGGCATTAGGCACATCAACGCCAACTTCTATGACGGTAGTGGCGACGAGTAAGTTCAATTCACCCGCTTTAAATTGCGCCATGATATGTTGTTTTTCAGCGCTTTTCATTCTTCCATGGATCAAGCCTATTTTCAGTTCTGGTAACGCTATGGCGAGTTCTGTGGCGGTGTCTTCAGCCGCTTGGCATTCAAGTACTTCAGACTCTTCAATTAAGGTACAGACCCAATAAGCTTGGCGATTATCGTTTAATGCTGCTTGTTTTACACGTTCAATCACTTGCTCTCGGCGACTGTCGGCAAGGGCTACTGTGGTTACGGGAGTTCGTCCTGGAGGCAGTTCATCAATGGTCGAGGTATCAAGATCGGCATAAGCGGTCATGGCTAAGGTACGCGGAATTGGCGTAGCAGTCATTATAAGCTGGTGTGGATGGAAGCCTTGGCTGACACCTTTTTCTCGTAAGTCTAGGCGTTGATGCACACCAAAACGATGCTGCTCATCAATAATAATCAGCGCCAGTTTATTAAACACCACCGCTTGTTGAAATATTGCATGAGTTCCAATAACCATTTGTGCAGCGCCAGAAGCGATATCTTCAAGTGATTGAACCCTTGCTTTGCCTTTTAATTTACCCGCCAGCCAGCCGACTTTTAGCCCAAGTGGTTCAAACCATGCTGCAAAGTTGCTGGCATGTTGTTCGGCGAGTAATTCAGTCGGTGCCATCATGGCCACTTGGTAACCGTTTTCAATTGCCTGTAATGCCGCCAGTGCCGCCACCAAGGTTTTACCTGAACCCACGTCGCCTTGAACTAAACGCATCATCGGCGTTGGATGTTGAATATCTTGGCTGATTTCGGCGACAACCCGCTGTTGTGCTCCAGTGGGTTTAAAAGGCAGTTGCGCTAGAAAAGGCGTTAGTAACTGACCTGTCGCTGGCATTGGCACCGCGGCATCTTGGTTACTGCGTTGGCGTAGTTGCAACATGCTCAGATTATGTGCCAGCAGTTCTTCTTGGATTAATCTTTGTTGGGCAGGATGCTGACCTTGTTCTAATTCAAAAGGTGATACTGAGCTATGGGGGCGATGTAAAATATGCAATGCATCACGCAGGCTAATATTGTTTGGCTGTAATGCACTGGGCAGTAACTCAGGTAATCCACCTTGGTCCAACATCGCCAAGGCTTGTTGTGTTAATTTTATCCAACTGGCTTGTTTTACCCCTTCAGTCGTCGGGTAAATCGGCGTTAGGGTGTCGCTTAATGTGACAGATTCACCAGGATGAATAATTTGATATTCGGGGTGAACAATTTCTTTATGATGATTGCCTCGGCGTATTTCACCGTAAGCCCGAATGCTGGCGCCATTTTCCATGGCATTACGTTGCGCCATAGAGAAATTAAAAAATCGCAGGCTCATCATTCCGCTGTGGTCACGGACATTACACACTAACATGCGCCGCCGACCTTGCATGATTTGAGTTGACTGAATTTCTGCTTCTATGGTGCCATAACTGCCAGGAGGTAATGCGGCAATAGCATGGATTTGCGTACGGTCTTCATAACGCAGCGGTAAATGAAACAGCACATCTTGTACTGTTTTAATACCTAACTTAGCCAGTTTTTCCGCAACCTTTTTAGCAACGCCTTTAAGGTCGGTGATCGGAACAAGATCCAGTCGTAGCAAATTGTGCTCACCTAAATTGATTACCAAAGATGTAAAAATTATAGTGATTTCAAGCTATCAATCTCAAATCACTGTAATTATATACAGATGTTTAAGGTATCTTAGCAGACTTTGCATACAAGGCAATATTAAGCCACTAATTACAACCAACCCTTTTGCTTGGCAATTCTGGCGGCATCAATTCGGTTACTGGCATTGAGTTTATTAATGGCTTCTGACAAATAGTTTCGTACTGTACCTTCTGCAATAAACAACTGACTGGCAATATCGCTGGTTGATAAGCCTTCGCTTGCTAGGCGCAATGCGCGCCTTTCTTTGTCGTTGAGAGGATCTATTTCACCAATAGCGGTGAAAGCCAATTCTGGATCGATGACTCGTTTACCCGCCATGACTTGTTTAATCGCGTTAATTAAGTCATCAGAAGGTGCATCTTTTAATAAAAAGCCCCCGACACCGTATTCTAATGCTCGTTTGATATAACCCGCTCGGCCAAAGGTGGTCAGAATAATCACTTTGGTTTGACTGCGTTGCTGTTGCAGCCATAGGCTCAGTTCTAAACCTGATTTCCCAGGCATTTCAATGTCGGTAAGTAGCAGGTCAAACGAATCGGTTTTAAGTTGTTGCATCGCTTTATCGCCATCTTCGACTTCGACAATCTCTATTGCATTTAAGCTATCACATCCTAATATGAGTAACGCGGCGAGAGCGCCTCTTACCATGGCTTGATCTTCGGCTAATAGAATTTTCATCTAACGGACTCACTTAGTGGCAATTGGATACTCACTTTATAATGGGGAATTAATTGATAGTCGATGGTGCCATGTAGCAAGGTTACTCGCTCTTGAATACCGGTTAATCCGTTACCTTTAGTGATGGTTTTAACCGGTACATTCTCGATAAAGTTGAGTTTGAGGCAATTTGGGCTTTGTTCAATACGCAGGGTGCAATGTGTTGCGTGGCTGTGTTTTATGGTGTTATTAATCAACTCAGTTAACAGCAAGCTGATTTGCGATTCCATGAGTTCACTGAGTTTAGGGAATGTGCCTTCTATGCTGACAGCAATAGCGTTATCTCTTAACGTGTTGGCTAAGGTGTTTAAGGTATGCGTCAAGCCTTGATGTTTATAGCCCGATACCGTGTGGCGAATTTGGCTTAAACAGTCTCGAGTTATCACGCTCACTTGATGAATTTGCTGCTGCGCTAAATCGATTTTACCTGAGGCAATGAGTTTGTCTGCCAGTTCAGCTTTTAAGGCGATAGCGGCTAAGTGGTGCCCCATCACATCATGTAAATCGCGGCCAATACGTTCGCGTTCTAATGCGGTGGCTAAATTTGCGACTTCATCTTTTGATTGTTGTTGCTGGCGTTTGATGCGTTGGCGGTTTTGTTCAATTATCCCAAACACTCCCACCCCTAAGCAAATTCCCATACCATAAAAAGTAAAAAAATAGCCTGTGTAATCCATGCTAATATCGATTACTAAAAGCAAAATACTCAGTCCGATAAAACTCAATATGGCAGTACGAAGTGAGTAGAAAAAACCAATAAAGAAACAGCAAAAACTGAACAGTGATATGGCGCCACTGCTAACAAATGATGAGGCTATTGCTGTGACAAACATTAACCCAATAGGTTTGAGGGCTCGCTCTTTGCTACTGTTATAAGCCCAGAAATAACCGATAATAAATGGCACTAATAATAAGATTGCGATCGTAATGTTTAACCATTGACCGTGCATGAAATACAATGGAATAAAGTAAAAACCTAAGTTTATGAGGTAAACCCAAGCGGTTTTTTGCTCATAACTCTTTTCGTTGGGTATTGTTAAACCGAGTGTCATAGTGCCTCCTAGCGCAGTTAATCATAGAGTAACTGCGCGCTAACTCAAACCTATGCGAGTAATAATAAACTGGTCGATTACTGCTTTACTGTTTGTTGGTTTAACAGATATCTTGCCCAACCATACTGAGGGTCAACTTCAATGGCGGTTTGCCAATCTTGTAAAGCACCGTTTAAGTCGCCTTGTTCTTGTTTAGCGAGTCCGCGCCAAGTATAGGCTTCTGCATGTCCCCAACAGATTTCATTACAAGGCTGCTCAAATTGACTAATTGCTTGGGTTGCTAATGTTTGCGACTTGTCGAGTCCGCCACCAAATACGCTAGGGGTATAAAATGCATTAATTGCTCGCACTAAACTGACGCGCGGATTGTTAGGTTCCAGATCGTTTGCTTGTTGAAGTAATTGTGCCGTTTTCATTCCTAATACAGCACCTTTGCTATTATCAAACGAGATTTGCATTCCATATACCGCAGCAAGTAGCGCTTGTGGGTCTGCAGATGGGTCTTGGTCTAAAAGAGATTCTAGTGTTTGCTGAGCATCATTTAATGAATCTGTAGCGAGTTGACGTTGACCCATTATGTTGGCAGTAATGGCTAGACGATAATCAGCATAGGCTTTTTCATAATCAATAGCCTGTTCACTGTATTGGCTGAGTTCATTGATGTTCATGGTGTTGGCAGCAGCATCAATATCGCTAATGTTAGCAAAGCTAGCTTGGCTGACTAAGGTTAAGCTGGTGATCAGTAGTAAGGTTTTCATGGTTATCTCCATTTACGTTTCCCCCAATCAAGATGTTGTTGGGATAGGTGTAGTATGGCGATAGGCGGGGGTTATTCTTAGACACAAAGGTCATCAATTGAAGATGACAAATGTCATGTATTGTCAGGATCTCGTATTAAATATGAGTATAGGCTTACAAAGTGTTATGAAAAGACCGAATGAATATTCGGCCTTTAGTATGAGTAATATTGTCGATAACTTAAACCACTTGCATCACTAAATAACTGGTGTAGCCAAGGTAACCAGCTAATAGCACTCCACCTTCACGACGACCAATACGTAAACCGCTCCAAGCAAACGGCAATACCATAAACGCAAAAATCAGCATGGCGATAAAATCAACTTCGTTAAATCCGGCAGCGGATACTGGGTGAATTAATGCTGTTGCGCCTAAAATACCGAGTACGTTGAAAATATTAGAGCCAACAACGTTACCGATGGCAATGTCACTTTGACCTTTAAGAGCCGCCATCACCGAGGTAACGAGTTCTGGCATACTGGTGCCAATAGCCACAATAGTTAAGCCAATGATGACTTCACTAATGCCAAACTGCTTGGCTAAATCAACAGCACCATCTACAAATAATATGCCACCACCGACTAACATTGCGATTCCAGCAATAATTAATGCGACTGATAATCCTGGGTGTTGTGGATTGGTATTAACATCAACGTCTTCTGGATTATTTTTGGCGCTGACATAACTAAAGACTAAATAACTAACAAGTGCACCAAATAAGATGGCTCCGTCGATAAAGCTGACTTCACCATCAAGCAGCAAAAACCACATTAGTACTGACGCGCAAATCATAATAGGAATATCGCGCTTAACCATTTGAGATTGCACGGTAATAGGGCGAATAAGGGCGGTGATGGCTAAAATTAAACCGACATTAACAATGTTGGAACCGACAACATTACCTAAGGCAATCCCAGGATTACCTGCTAATGCCGATTTTACACTCACCGCTAATTCAGGGGCGCTAGTGCCAAATGCCACAATGGTTAAGCCTATAATGAGCGGAGCAATACCTAAACGCAGCGCTACGGCACTGGCTCCGCGCACAAGAGCTTCTGCGCCAAAGGTTAAAATGATAAAACCGCCGATAATATATAACGCAATGAACATGAGTCTCTGCCTAATTAATGGGTATGCAACGCTATGTAAACTCTGCATAGTTGATGGCGCGTATATTGACAGAATATGTCAAAAAAATACACGCATATTGCGTGTATTTTTTGAGGCGAAATAATCGATAGTGGATGACTACAATTCGTCTTCCCAACGTACTTTTGCACCGCGCACACCGTCTACTTTGGCGCTGAATGTTTTTTCCAGTACGTGACGTTTAATTTTTAACGTTGGAGTTAACACATCGTTCTCAATGGTCCAGTCATCATTGACGATTATAATGGCATCAACGTGCTCATGTGACTCAAGATGCGGGTTAATGCTGTCGAGCGTCTCTTTCAATGATGTTCTTACTTCCTCACGAGGCTGTAATTTAGAGCCTTCTGAAAGCTGCACTAACGCGACTGGGTGTGGTAAGCCAGAACCAATAACACAAATTAACTCTATATGTGAATCTTGAGCCAATTTACGTTCAATAGGGACAGGTGCGACATATTTACCTTTTGAGGTTTTAAAGTTGTCTTTAACTCGACCAGTAATATCGATATAACCGTCTGCATCAATTTCGCATAAATCGCCAGTATGGAAAAAACCATCTTCGGTAAATGCGGCTGCGGTGGCTTCGTCTTGTAAGTAATAGCCGCTCATCAAGCCAGGACTTTTAACTAACAACTCACCTTGTTCAGTTTGACGTACCAAGCATCCTTCAACTGGACGGCCGACAGTGCCAATCTTCTTGGCATTAAATGGATGGTTGATTATCGAGTAAGCACAGTTTTCAGTCATCCCCCATGCTTCACAAATATCAATGCCGATATCGTTGTACCATTGAAGCAATGATGGTGGTATTGGTGCCGAGCCTGAGCCGTTTAAGCGTGATTGATCCAGCCCTAAACCTTTTTTAATCTTACGCTTAACAATACTGCTAATAATGGGCAGTTTAAGTAAGGTTTTAAGTTTTTTCTCACCAATTTTGTTGATGATATTGAGTTGGAATACCGTCCATAAACGCGGTACGGAGAAAAATATCGTTGGACGACAACGCTGAATGTCATCAACAAATGAGTCGAGACCTTCAACAAAAGAAACCGTTGCCCCAGAATAGAATGATGAACCTTCAATAGCTACGCGTTCGGTAATGTGTGCTAACGGTAAATAAGATAATAGTCGGTCAGTCGTGTTTGCTTGTAAATCACGGATCACGGCTTCACACGCCCAGCCATAACTGGTAAAGGTTTGGATCGCGCCTTTAGGTTTGCCGGTTGAGCCTGAGGTATAAATGAGCGTCATGACTTGATCAGCAGTGGGTAACTGCTCGTCAACCAGAGGTTGCCCCAGCTTCAATAGCTGTTCCCAATGATATTGGGCAGGCATGGTGTCATATGGCATGGCTAAACGGAGAATTTCACCGCCCACGGCAGCTTCTTGTTCTGCCCAATGATCAAGCTTGCCAGTAAAGATGGCTTTTGCACCACTGTGCTCAAGTATATAACGAATCGTTTCGGCATTAGCAGTTGGATAAACAGGCACACTAATATAACCACCGTACATTAATGCTAAATCGACAATAAACCACTCGGCACAGTTCTTAGACAGTACAGCAACTTTATCACCGCGCTCTAGACCTAAATGGCGCAGTGAACCTGCAATTTGTTGCACTTTTTGTTGAACTTCACGCCAGGTGAAATCTACATATTTACCGTCAATCGGCTGGCGAAGGTAAACTTTGTCGCCTTGCGTATCTACCCAATGAGACAACATCTCAACAGGAGTTTTAATTAAATTTTCCATCGACGCTTCCATGTTCTTTATTGTTATTGTGGGTCTCTATAAATTTAGTATGGCCATTTTTGTGCGCTGGCGCAAACAATTGCACAGTATGTGTGCAAGGTAACACAACAAACACGTTAGCAGAATTTACTGAAGAAACAATAGGTGTTGAGTAAATACTCTACAGTGTAAAACCCACGGATAATAAAAAAGGCACCCTAGGTGCCTTTAAAAAAATTGTACGGTTGTCGCTAAATTTCCATGATTCCGTCCATTTCAACCAATGACCCTTTTGGTAACTCTTTGACGCCAATCGCGGCACGAGCTGGATAAGGTTGTTGGAAGTAACGACTCATAATTTCGTTTACCGTGGCAAAATGAGATAAATCGGTTAAGAAGATATTTAGCTTAACGATGTCACTCATTTTTCCGCCAGCAGCTTCACATACCGCGGTTAAATTTTCGAACACTTGTACAACTTGTTCTGCAAAATCATCGCTCACCATGGTCATGGTTTTTGGGTCTAATGGGATCTGACCTGAAAGATAAACGGTACTGCCGACTTTAACTGCTTGTGAATAAGTACCAATAGCTTGGGGGGCTTTGTCGGTTGCGATGATAATTTTTTCAGCCATGTTGAATTCTCTTTATTTAATTGTGTTGGTTGGTAAAAATTAATAGTCAATGTATCGGCTTAGCGCTATTTGAGCAAGCCTCCTTAAACAGTTTCAATGCTACGAATAACGTCTGACCTAAATGGGTATATATGAGCTTATTATTAACTCATTATCATCAAGTATTACTAACCATAATAAACCAGTTATTTGTAGCTATATATAAAATCGACAATCCATTTTATGATACATAATTTATATATCAGGGATGACGAGCATGACATGGAAAAACAGCGGCGCAAATAAAAATGCACTACAACCGAGTTCACCTCATAGTTTAATGGGCTTAGACCATCAAACAGCATTAGAGCATGGACTTCGATTACCGGTTGACTTTAATTACCAAAAAGTTGAATTTTCCTATCAAGCATTTGTTATGCTGCAAAGCCTTAATGATTATGACCAACAGCAGGTGATTAAAGAAATTCAATTTATCAGCCTGCACCCAACAGCAGCCTCGTCAATTAAACAAAGCCGTAATCCCTTTAGGCATATGCGCCGCTCTGATATTCCATTTCGTAATTATCATTACTTTATTGATTATAAAATTGCCGCGAACGGACAAGTGCACGTCACCGATATATTATTTGATCAACAATTATATGGTAAGAGAGATCGCCATACAGATGAGCGCACCATGTTGTATAGAGTTGAAAGGATTGGCTCAGGAGCGAAATACGATGGGGCAAAAACGGAAGAGGAAATTACAGAATTAACTACTGAATGGGGGGGCGCAAAGCCTACCACACAAGTAAAAACTGCCCATGCCGCCATAAACGGTATGCTAAATGAGTTTGCTAAAGCACAGTGGCTAATGGGCACTCATTTAGATACTGCCTATCAAAGTGATGCAATTCAAGCTTATACTTTATTTCATAATCCTAGTGATAAAGTTGTGCGCGATCTTATTGAGTGTGCATTTGATAAAAGTCAAAGTAATGCTTCGCATAATGCCTAGCACTTGGCGGCAGTATTGAAGCAAAACCAGCAGTTGGGTAAAAAGGTCAAATGGGTCGCCCATAGCCAAGGGGCAATTATTTTCTTATCGGCATTACGCTATTATCGAGTTCATTATCAAGGCTTATTAACTAGTCAAGAATTAGCTATTCATGGAAGTGGTGCTAATGTGGCTGACTTGCAGCAAGCGGCTAAATTGGTGGGGTTAAAAACCCATGAACCACGTAATAATCCATTCGATCCCGTGCCTAATCTTGCCGGTAAAAATGATCTCTCTGCCAGTAGTTTTGCTCGTTCAATTAAATTTTTTCCCTCGATAATATTTAGTTCTACGGGTGCAAGTCCACATACACTGCCTTTCTTGGGGGTAAAAACCTATTATGCCCAATTATCGACGTTAGGTTCAAAAGTTCGCGCAAAAGAAGTTAAAAAATATATTCAGAAAGCTGAGCAATTAATGCAAGAAGCACAAAAAAAACAAAAAACATTATGAAGAAATTACTAAAAACATTGTGGCAAGGGTTTGTTGGTGGTGCTGATTTTACTCAGCTCGTCACTGAGCGGTTTATTTTAGAAGACAAACTGTTAAAAATAACTATTCCTATCAGTAATGTAGTTGCTCGGCAGTTACCCAAAGAGGTTAATTATCCTTATAGAAATAGGCATTGGTTTAATACGAAGCAAAAAACTCACACCCATGAAACCTATGTGCATATCTATACTCGAGTTTGGATGTATTTGCCCATTATCGGCATTTTTCCCAGCAGTGAATACGGCATGCTCAGCAGTGTGTTTAGAATAAAAAAAAACCATGATGGTATTAATGCGCTTGATAATCAGGCCCTTGGTTCATGGCTTAATCAAGAATATGATGAATATTATAATCACCCTGAGCCTGGTGACAAAGCTCGAGGTAGCAACACTAGAATAAGGCAAGAAATGAGTAAACATACCACTCTTTCAGATGAGGTAATGGCTATTCAATTAGAAGCTGCTATAAACAACGGCGGTTATCCCCAAATTCCAGATGCTACTACGGTACAAATAAATGGTACTGAGTGGGTGTTTCATCAATTGATTAAACCTCATTCACGCAGTCGCACCGACATGTATTGTTTAGGTTTAGATGAAGGCCATTATTTAGTTGTGCGTTTTAACCATCAGGTTGACCGTTCTGACAAACATAAAAAGTGGCGCAAGGCGGCCAATCAAACGCAGCAACGGGTGATGGAGATGGTGTCATTAACTGATTATGTTGCAGATGAACCACAATCGCGACTATCCAATGATACTTCGTCAGCTCTGCAAACTTCATCTGGACAAGAAACAGTATAATGGGGTTATTGAAGAGCTTGTGGCAAGGCTTTGTTGGCGGTGCTGATTTTACTCAGCTCGTCACTGAGCTGTTTATTTTAGAAGACAAACTGTTAAAAATAACTATTCCTATCAGTAATATAGTTGCTCGACAGTTACCCAAAGAGGTTAATTATCCTTATAGAAATAGGCATTGGTTTAATACGAAGCAAAAAACTCACACCCATGAAACCTATGTCCATATTTATACTGAGCTGTGGATGTCTCTTACGATTATCGGTATTTTCCCCAGCAGTGTGTTTAGGATCAAGAAAATTCCAGATAGGATAAATGCACTTTATAATTAGGCATTGGGGCAATCGAGAATACTATAATCACCCTGAACCATAAGAGAAAGAACTAAGTTGGAATACATATTTAAGACAAGGAATGAGTAAATATCCATACTGTCAGATGAGGTGATGGCAGAGCAGTTAGAGGGGCGATAAAGGTCAGCGGTATACGCCATTCCTGTTGTTATCATTATACAAATTAATGACATAGATTGGGTGTTTTATCAATTGGTGAATCTTTGTTTCCACAGTCGCACAGGCATGTACTGCTTGGGTTTAGAAGTCTGTATTTTTATCAAGTTGACTATATGAAACTGATTCTTATGATAGCTTTATTGACAAAGATTATAATAGTGGCATTCATCACTATTATAAAAGCATTGCCTAGAGTGTTGAGGCAAGGTTTTGTCGGCGGCGCCGACTTTAGCAAAATGGTGGAAGAACGGTTTATTTTAGAGAATAGAACGCTAGACATTAATTTTCCTATCAGTAGTTTATCTCTTAACAATATTGACACTGTTGAACAGCCGAAGGTTAAGTATCCATATAGAAATCCTCAATGGTTTAACGAACATCGAAATAGCGACATTGATCTGTCCTATGTAATTTTCCATACGGTTTTTTGGATATACAAGCCAATCATTGGCATTTTACCCGACAGTGAATATGGCATGCTGGGCTGTGCTTTTGCGATACACAAAGTTTCTGAGAATATCAATGTGCTCGATAATCAGTCGCTTAAGCAGTGGCTTAATCAAAAGTATGATGAAAGTTACTATCAACTTGAACCTGTTGATGATTCTAGAGGAAAAAGAGCATACTTAAGACAAAAAATATTGAAAATATATCGCGAGCATAGTCCAAAACATGAAGCTATGCAGCTTAAGGCATTTATTAACAGTAGCGGTTACCCTCTAAATAATGATACTAGCACTGTGACAATTAACGACAATCAGTGGGTATTTCATCAGTTAGTGCAACCCCAATCTAGAAACCGAACTGATATGTATTGCCTAGGCTTAGATGAGCAACACTTTTTAGTGGTACGGTTTAAGCATCACGTTGATCGCTTTAATAAACATAAAAAGTGGCGCAATGCGGCCAATCAAACCCAGCAACGGGTGATGCAGATGGTGTCGTTAACTGATTATATTGAGGAAGAACAAAGAGTATTTTCCGCGACTATAACTGAGTAATAACTTAAAATATGAATATTCATGAGAGGTTAACTAAACCACTCATGAAATCATTAGCGGTTACGCGAAGTGCGTAAGACTTCAGGTAAAACACGGATCCTGCGCATAACGTTTGCAAGATGAACGCGATCTTTAACTGAAATACGTAAATTAATCAGATATACACGGCCATCACGTTCTTCGGTGCTGAGGTTGTGAATGTTAGAACCAGCAGAAGCAATGATCGAAGTGATTTTTGCCAACGCACCTTGGTGGTTTACAATTTCAACGCGTAAGTTAGCTTGGTATTCAACCCCTTCTACGTTGTCCCAATGTACTGAAATGTACTTATCTGGCTCGCCTTGATAGCCGCGAATATTGGCGCAGCTTTCCATGTGCACTACCAGACCTTTGCCTGGGCTCACATGAGCAATGACCGCATCGCCGGGGATTGGGCGGCAGCAATTGGCGTAAGTGACCAACATACCTTCGGCACCGCGAATTGGCATTTGTGGTCGTTCTTTATTGCTGTCTTGAGAATCAAACTGCTCACCAACCAAGCGCTGTGCAATCACAATACTCATGGCATTGCCTAAGCCAATATCTGCTAGCAGCGAGTCTAATGATGTGTGTTTGGTTTCTTTGATCACTTTCTCAAGTAATTCAGCGGGAATAGTTTCCAGCTTGGTATCACCCAAGGCATGGTTTAATAAACGTTTGCCTAATGCGATAGCATTATCGCCTTTAAGGCTCTTTAATACCTGACGGATTTTACCTCGGGCTTTACCCGTTACCACAAAATTTAGCCATGCAGCATTAGGGCGGGCACCTTTGGCGGTAATAATTTCAACGGTTTGCCCTGAAATTAATGGTTGGCTCAGCGGGTATGCTTGACGATTAACGCGTGCGCCAACACAGGTATTGCCCACATCAGTATGCACTTCGTAGGCAAAATCGACCGCCGTGGCATTGACTGGTAATTCTAATATACGACCTTCTGGAGTAAATACGTAGATTTCTTCAGGGAATAACTCAGTTTTAACGTTTTCAACAAATTCAAATGAGCTGCTAGCACTTTGCTGTAATTCCAGCAAACTTTGCATCCATTTATGAGCGCGAACTTGAGAAGTGCTTTGTTGAGCCGCATCGGTATTGTTTTTGTACATCCAATGCGCAGCGACACCTTTGTCGGCCATTTGATCCATTTCTTCGGTACGAATTTGCACTTCAACAGGCACCGCATGGGGGCCAAATAACGAGGTGTGCAGTGATTGGTAACCGTTGGCTTTTGGAATGGCGATATAATCTTTAAAACGTCCAGGGCGCGGCTTGTATAATCCGTGCATAGCACCTAATACGCGATAGCAGGTATCAATAGAGTCGACGATAACACGGAACGCATATATATCCATAACCTCTTGAAATTGAAGTTCTTTACTGCGCATCTTTCGATAGATTGAATAGAGGTTTTTCTCACGGCCTTTGACTTTAGTGGGAATTCCAGCTTCTTCAAGGCGTGTTTCAATAGCCACTTCAATACTGTTAATCAGTTCTTTACGATTACCACGAGCTGCTTTTACGACATCGCGGATCACTCTGTGTCGCATAGGGTAATAGGCTTGAAAACCGAGATCTTCAAGTTCGATTTTAATATTATGAATACCTAATCGATTAGCAATTGGAGCATATATTTCTAACGTTTCGCGAGCAATACGACGACGCTTATCAGGGCGAAGAGCGCCTAATGTGCGCATATTGTGGGTGCGGTCGGCCAATTTGATGAGGATAACTCGAATATCTTGAGTCATTGCCATCATCATTTTACGGAAGTTTTCTGCTTGGGCTTCTTTTCTGTCACGAAACTTGATTTTATCAAGCTTGGAAACACCTTCAACCAGTTCGGCAACATCAGCACCAAATAACTCAGTGAGTTCTTCTTTGGTTACCGGTGTATCTTCAATGGTGTCATGAAGCAAGGCAGCCATAAGCGACTCATGATCGAGGCGCATGTCTGCCAAGATGCGGCTAACCGCAACGGGATGGGTGATATAAGGCTCGCCACTTGTGCGCATTTGCCCTTCGTGGGCATCACGCGCAACCAAATAGGCCTGCTTGAGTAATTCTACTTGATCCGGCTCTAGATAGCTGGATGCTGACTCTTTTAGACCTTCAAACAGATACAAGTGGCGCTACTCCTTATAAAACGCGGCCTTCTGCTATGGCTGCTACAGCGGCAATTTCAGCTGCTTCACGTTCACGAACAGTTTGGCGCTCATCAGCATCTAAAGTGTTAGAGGTGACTAAACCTAATTCGATTTCACGTAATGCGACAACCGTTGGTTTATCATTCATCTCATCAACCATAGGTTCTTTACCTTGGACGGCGATTTGGCGTGCACGACGCGCTGCAACCAGGATCATATCAAAACGGTTGCCGATTTTGTTTACGGCGTCTTCTACAGTTACGCGAGCCATGTGTTGAAACTCCAGTGTTATCTATGGGGAAAAATGACGCAAAATTGTACACTATGACAATTAGTCTGCCAAGAGATCAATAAGCATATCATTGTGGGTATGCTGCTGACTAGCACAGGTTAGTCTTTGGCTGCGAATAATGGCGTTTAAATCGGTTAGGGCGTCATCAAAATCATTATTTACAATCACAAATTCATATTGTGCGTAATGTGACATTTCAGAAACCGCTTGTGCCATGCGTGAATCAATCACTTGTTGGCTGTCTTGGCCTCGACCAGTTAAACGACGCTCTAGTTCAGTTTTCGATGGCGGTAAAATAAATACCCCAATCGCATATGGCATTAGTTTTTTAACTTGTTCACCACCTTGCCAGTCGATATCTAGAAAGACGTCGATACCATTAGCCAAAGTGTGTTCAATGACGGTTTTGGAGGTGCCATAAAAATTGCCAAAGACTTCAGCCCATTCAATAAAGGCGTTTTGGTCAATTAATGCTTTAAATTGCTCAACAGTGACAAAATGATAATGTTGGCCATCGACTTCGCCAGGGCGAGGTTTACGGGTCGTGTGTGACACTGAAACCTGTTTATCAGTTGGTGTATCTTTTAATAGTGCTGATATAAGTGATGATTTACCTGCGCCACTGGGGGCTGACACAATAAAAAGATTTCCACGAGTGCTCATAAATAGGGTTTCTCATCCGATTATTCATTAAGAAAGCTTAATATTATACTCGTTAACTGTAAGGTTATGCTAGCGCAATCATAGCGATTGCTACTGTGCCTTGTTGCGATAAATGGGCGACAAGCAACAGACAGGTTAATGAATAAAAAAGTTATGTAAAACCTAGGTTGGGTCTGGCTTTATAAGATAAATTCTGTAGGCTTTGCGCTATTAATAGCGGTTGTCAGTTTTGATGGTGAAAACAATCTAATCACCTTGCCATCACTGTGTATAATTACCGATAAATTCTGTTATGTACCTAGCTGTTTTTTTTGATTTTTTCGTAAATGAATAGGAATGATTGATGTCTGTAAAAACCCTACTGTGCCGAGATGGTCGTGACACAGGCTTAAGGTTAATGGCAATTATATTCGCTGCATTTTTGTTGTTAACAGTTGTGGCTATCGTATTTCCGACGAGTGTAATTAATGTGATTGTGACGCTAGCGGTTATGCCTATTGTTGGTTTGGCTGCACTTCGTCGCTTAAATGATGCCAATAAATCGATTAAGTTAGCGATGATTTGTGTCATACCTGTATTGGCTTTTGGCATATTGACTTACTTTATGGCGCCTTTGGGCGCGTCAGCTGGCGTATTTTTATTCGGCTTAGCCTGTGGTGGCTATTTGGCATTTTTACCGCCTAGAAATATCATTAATTATGTACAAGGATATAATGGACCAAATATGGCGCCAGTATCCAATATAGGTTCGGTTTATCACAGACAAGAGCCAGTTATGAAAGGGCAGGCTATGCCTGTTCAGGCAACGCCAGAGAGTACATTTTCAGCCGTAGAATTAACTGATAATGAGGTGAACTTTAGTACATCATCTGAGCTATATTCTGGCGAAACCCAGAGCAATCAGACTATTGATGATGTTTTACCTCAGGCTGGTATTGAGCAAGATAACACGGCCCTCGATGCTGATGCTGCAATAGATGAGCAATACACTAGCTCATTTTCCACAGCGTCAGTGCGTAATAATCAACCGCTTTATGTCGATCAAGATGCATTACAATCTGGGTCGATTACCGAGCTAGCAAAATCTTGGCTTAATGTGGCCAAATTACACCAGCAAAAGCTTATTTTAATTGGTAAAATTACTGCGCTTATCTTGGCTATCTGTTTAGTCGTGTATTTGGTCTTTGCATTGGTCAATGTTTTTTCTAGCGACGAAACCGAACAAGCCGCACACCTTGATGGCATAAGTCATCAACAACAAGCTGGCACTCGAGAGATGGTAAAACTACCAGACGGATTTTGGCTGGCGTTAGAGGGTGAAATCTTGATTGTGCGCTGGTTAGGAGATAGCGGCGCTGCGCAAAATATGTGGCGTTTAGCGACAGCAACGGGTGATAAAACCTGCGCTAATCTTGAGTTTAATGACGGTAGTCGCTATCGACCTATCACCGTTGATTTACTTAATGATGGTGCCAGTGAGGCTAGATTTACACCATTAGACAAAGATGCCATTGTCAATGATGTCGCGCTCAGAGGCAGCTTTAAGTTGTGTGGCTATGAATTTAACTTAAAGGGCAGTCAAGCAACCTTGATGCAAAACCCTCAATTTGAAATGATACTGAGTCAGTAACGATTACAGAGAGAAACCGGACCAAAGTGATGTATTGGTTACCTTAGGTTTTGGTGATATTAGTGTTGGAGTGTTGATTGGTTAATTTTATCCGTAGCAATGTGTTACCTCAGTTTGGTTTTAGTACCGAGCACAGCTCCATTCATCCACTGGGTAATGGCCATATAAATCAGACTTTTTTGGTGCGAGATCAAGCTAAAACGATGGTGTTGCAGCGGATTAATACTCAAATATTTACTGATCCTAGGGTTATGATTCAAAATGCCGCTAACATTAGTCAGCATTTATTGGCTAAGCGGCAACAGCAACAATATCCCTTGCAAGTGGTGAGTCCAATCGCTACCGTTTCTGGCGCGCTTTACGTAGATTTAGCTGAGCAAGGATTTTGGCGGGCAATAGATTATTTGCCCCATAGCGATACAATTGAAGTAGTTGATACGCCCGAGCAAGCTAAGCTAGCGGCCGAGGCGTTTGGGCATTTTGCTGCGGCACTGAGTAACTTAACCCCCACTGATATTATCGATGTGATCCCCAATTTTTTAAATTTACCTCAACGTATGGCTCAACTGCATAGTGCCGAGATTAACGATAGTCATGAGCGATTAGCGCAGTGTAAAAAATGGGTCGATTTTTGTTTGGCTCAAACTTATTTAGTGACAACATTGTTGCAATATGAAACCGATTTACCGATCAGGGTTTGCCATAATGATACTAAAATCAATAATATGTTGTTTGATAGTCGAGACATGTCTAGTTTAGCTATTATTGATTTAGATACCTGTATGACAGGATATTTAATGTATGACTTTGGCGATATGGTTCGTGCATTTTGCTCACCTGAGGCGGAAGATTCGACTAATTTAGCCAATGTTTACGCGCGTCCTGAAATAATTATTGCCGCTGCCAACTCTTATATTGCTTCTCTTGTTGGTATTATTACTCCGCTTGAAAAGCGTAGTTTGTGGCTAGGAACCAAAGTGATGCCATTAATGCTTGGTGTTCGTTTTTTAACTGATTATTTAAATGGTGACGTTTATTTTGGGATTAAATATGAAAACCATAATCTTGATCGTGCCATCAATCAGTTAACCATTTATCAAAGTCTACTGCAGCAAGAAACTAGGTTAATGTCTTTATTTAGCGCTTAGCCAGTATCGTAAAAATCATCTCGTTATATTGCCCATTGCTAGCCAATACCAATAGTAGACCAAAGCTCTGCTCGATAACTTTTATTATTCAAACTTAGTTAGGTTAGCGTTTTTTAAAATAAGGATTTAATTGATGTCAAATATGCTCAATAAGTATAAATGGATTTTATTTGATGCAGATGAAACACTATTTCATTTCGATGCATTTGCTGGATTAAAATTAATGTTTTCGCGCTTTGATATTGATTTTAGTGCAGAAGATTTTTCTGTTTATCAGCAGGTTAATAAACCGTTATGGGTCGAGTATCAGAACGGTTTAATCAGCGCTGCACATTTGCAACACACTCGATTTACTCATTGGGCAGCTAAATTATCCGTAACACCACAGCATTTAAATAGTCAGTTTTTAAGTGCTATGGCTGATATTTGTCTCCCTTTACCGGGAGCTCGTGAATTAGTTGATTCATTGTCGGGTAAGGTCAATTTAGGCATTATTACTAATGGCTTTACCGAATTACAAAATATCCGTTTGAGTCGTACCGGTTTCCAAGATGCATTTAATCCAGTGGTAATTTCTGAACAACTGGGTAAAGCAAAACCTGATGTAGCTATTTTTCAGCATGCGTTCAGCTTAATGGGAGAGCCGCAGAAGCACCAAGTGCTGATGGTCGGTGATAACCTACACTCAGATATTTTAGGGGGGATCAATGCGGGTATCGACACATGTTGGTTAAATCATCATGACCAACCTATAAGCGATAATATTGTTCCCAGTTATCAGGTACGAAATTTAACTGAGCTACATCAACTATTGATACCGAACACATCAGTAGCAGGTTAGCTACATTGTAATGTCATATCATCTGTTATAAAAAAGCCATTCAGTTGAATGGCTTTTTTATTAGCTAATGTAAATCGATATTATTGGAATAAATCTTCAGCAACATTGTCGATAAAGATATCTCCACTTTGCTGAGTTTCAGTGACATATTCTTTAGGTTCAGTGCCTTCAACAAAGTACTCAAACTCTGTCGTATAGTCTGTTTTTCGAGTCAATTTACCCGTGGCTAAATCAATACGCGCAGATACAATCCCTTTAGGCGGAATGACGGGCGCTTCTGGGGTGCCAGATAGGGCTTTATTCATATAGTCATTCCAACCAGGACCGGCAGTTTTTGCTCCTGCTTCAGCACCTGATATTTGATCTGGATCGCCATTAGCCATCCAGCTTGAACGGCCTAATTGACGACCATGATCATCAAAACCAACCCAGAAGGTTGCGGTTAATGTAGGATTAAAACCACTGAACCAAGTATCACGAGATTCGTTAGTTGTTCCTGTTTTACCCGCAATATCATGACGTTTAATTAATTTTGATGCTCGCCAAGCCGTACCATTCCACCCCGTTCCATGGCTCCAGTCACCGCCACCCCAAATCACGCTTTTTAAAGCTTCAGTAATCAAAAATGCTGTCTGTTCAGAGATAACTCTTTTGGCAAAATGAGCTTGTGGATTAGTACATACATTTTGCTCTGCGGTGATTGAGCTGACATTCTCTTGATCTACCTCTGTTGCCATCACAGTAAATGGGTCATCAATATCAGTAAGCTCTGTTGGCCCTGTTATAGATGGTTCTGGTTTACTGCATGCAATAGTTGGAATGGTTTGTTCAACCATGTTGTCGTATGCATCGGTGACATGATCAATAAAGTAAGGCTCAACTAAGTAGCCACCATTAGCGAAAGTATTAAATGCAGTAGCAACTTGTAATGGTGTTACCGATGCAGAACCTAAAGCTAACGATTCATTGCGTGGTAAATCACTTGGGTCGAATCCGAACTTTATCAGCTCTTTTATGGTGTCGTCTAAACCGGTATGTCGCATTGCTCTAACTGACATAACGTTAATCGACTGAGCTAAACCCACACGTAAGCGTGTTGGCCCACCGTAGATATCAGGTGAGTTCTTTGGTCGCCATGCAGTACCTTGGCGGGTATCGGGTTTGTTAATTGGTGCGTTATTGATAAGCGTAGCCAAGGTGTAATCTTTTTCTAAAGCTGCGGCATAAATAAAAGGCTTAATATTGGAGCCTAATTGACGCTTAGCTTGAGTCACTCGATTGAATTGACTCTGGCTAAAGCTAAATCCGCCTACAAGCGTTTTAATTGCTCCGTCATGAGGTTCAAGCGAGACGGTTGCACTCGATACCTGAGGAATTTGTGATAATTGCCAATGCTTACCATTGTGACGGATCCAGACTTGTTGGCCGGCGGTTAATATATCGCTTGCAAGTTTCGGTGGTAAGCTCTGACGTTTATCGCTAATAAACTTACGCGCCCATTTTAAGCCATTCCATTCAAGAGTCAGCAGTTCGCCTTTTTCATCAATCACTTGTGCTTGTTGGTCTTTTACGCTTAGCACAGCTGCTGGCATAATGCCCTGTACCGAAGACGTGCGCTTTAAAATCGCCACAATCTCATCGTTGCTTAGTGGTGTATCAGTCCATAATTCAGTGACAGGGCCTCGGTAACCATGGCGTTGGTCGTAAGCAAAAACATTATCTCTTAATGACTCCTGAGCCATCAATTGTAGATCTGAAGATATGGTGGTGTAGACATTATATCCATTGGTATAGGCGGCTTCTTCACCGTACTTCTGGATCATGTAATCACGTGCCATTTCCGAAACATATGGAGCGTATAAGTCAATTTCAGCGCCATGATATTTCGCGGTAGAAGCGCTATTGATGGCCTCTTGATATTCTGCTTGAGTGATATTACGTTTCTCGAGCATGCGGCTTAGAACCCAATTTCGACGAGATATTGCCCGTTCGGTATTTCTAATAGGATTTGCTGCTGATGGTGCTTGTGGTAAACCGGCAATCATTGCCATCTCTGGTAACGTCAGTTGGTTAAGTTCTTTACCATAATAAACTTGCGCTGCAGCACCTACGCCATAGGCACGGTTACCTAAAAATGAGCGATTTAAATAAAGAGCTAAGATTTCTTTCTTAGTGAGTGCTTTTTCAATTTTTAGCGCTAGAAATATTTCTTTTACTTTACGAATGTACGTTTTCTCATTCGATAAGAAAAAACCTCGGGCAACTTGCTGGGTTATCGTACTGGCACCTTGACTTTTCTTACCCGTCGTTATCAAAATGACCGCCGCACGAATAATACCAATTGGATCAATGCCATTATGTTCAAAAAAGCGCGCATCTTCGGTATCGAGCACGGCATTAATTAACTGAGTCGGGACCTCTTCATACTCAACAGGTATACGACGCTTCTCACCAAACTGAGAAATCAGTTTGCCATCGCGGCTATAAATACGCAGCGGAGTTTGTAATTGAACCGTCTTTAGCGAATTAACATCGGGTAAATCGGGTAGCACATAAAAATAAGCGGCAGCTATAGCAGCAATGCCAAGTAGTGATAGGCTAAAAAATGCAATTAATAAACGTTTAAACCACTTCACTCTAGAATTCCAGAAAAATTACAAATAGTGACGTTAGTATATAAGCGTGAGGGTTTTTGGTGAAGTAAAACATGAAATAACTAAATAGTATTTGTAAAATGTTGAAACATTTTATACAAATACTTATAACGAGTTGATTATGTGCTAATCTCTTAGAAAATAAAAATACAATTGTGATGACGGACTATGATTTCAAAATTATGGAAGCGTCAAGCACCTCAAATGGTCGGGATCGATATTGGATCTCATGAAATCAAAGCCATATTGTTGAGCAAGACTGCGGATGGATATAAAATTCAAAACCATGCGGCGGTTCCTGTTAGAAAAGGAGCTGTAGTTGATCATGATATTCGTGATTCTGAAGCGGTACTTGAATCATTAAGACAAATTCGACGGGGATTACCTAAATCCCTCAAATTTGCTGCTGTTGCTGTTTCAGGATCTGCTGTAATGACTAAGGTCATTTATATGGATGCTGCGTTGAATGAAGAGGAAATGGAAGCTCAAATTGAGATTGAAGCTGACAATCTTATTCCTTATTCGCTCGATGAAGTCAGTATTGATTTTGAAAGACTTAATCCTAACATTACCGATCCAACGAAAGTGAATGTGCTACTGAGTGCATGTCGCACCGAAAACATTGATTCACGAGTAGATGCACTAGATGCAGTCGAGCTAGATGTAAAAGTTGTCGATGTGGAAGCCTATGCTTTAGGACGTTCTGCAGAATTAATTTATGGCCAGTTACCTGATGGTGCTAAAGATAAATCAATCGCCATGGTTGATATCGGTGCCAATATGACCACATTCTCAGTGGTTGAAAATGGTGATACTACTTTCATACGTGAACAAGCTTTTGGTGGCGAGTTATTTACTCAATCAATCTTGTCATTTTATGGAATGCCCCATGATGAGGCTGAACGAGCCAAGATAACAGGGCAATTACCCCGTAATTATATGTTCGAAGTTCTATCACCTTTTCAGACGCAATTATTACAACAAATTAAACGAACCTTACAGATATATTGTACTGCCAGTGGCCGTGAAAAAGTTGACTACATCGTTTTATGTGGTGGTACAGCTAAGTTAGAAGGAATGGTTGAATTACTTACCAACGAGTTAGGTACTCATACTATTCTTGCTGACCCCTTCCAAGGCTGTTTGCATGCAGATGATGTGATGAAAAGTCAGCTTCAACCTAATATGAGTAAATATATGGTGGCATGTGGTCTTGCGTTAAGGAGTTATGCTCAATGGCGAACATAAACTTATTACCTTGGCGTGAAGAAGCAAGAGAGAAGCAAAAACGCGACTTCATCGGTATTTTAGCATTAGTCTTTTTAGTGACTTCATTAGTCGTTTATTTATTTCTGGGTTTTCTGGAAGTGGTCACTGATGATCAACGTCAACGCAATGCCTATTTGGAATCGGAAATTAGTTTGCTTGATACCCAGATTGCCGAAATTAGAAAAATTACCGAACGTAAAAAAGACATAGAACGTCGCACTGAGATTATTCTCAATTTACAACAATCGCGTAATTTACCGACCCATGTTTTAGATGAATTAGTTCGAATTGTTCCGCCTGGTATTTATCTTTCAAGTATAGAGAAGAAAGGTAGCGTGTTATTAATTGAGGGACGAAGTGAATCGAACAATAACGTCGCTAATATGATGAGAAAGGTTAAAACTTCTGCTTATCTGAACGATCCGAGTATGCAATCGATTGTGACCCAAAATGAAGAGTTAAGGCAGTTACAACGTTTTAAATTACGTGTCACTATTCGTGATGATTCACAAGAAGCGAATGTTGATCCGAACCAAGGAGCGAGAAAATGAATCTCGACCTAGATCAATTTAACGATATCGATTTTGAAAACATTGGTGGTTGGCCTAAGCTGGTAAAAATTGTATTTGCTGGTTTCTTGTCTCTATGTGTTATTGGTGGCAGTTATTACTTGTTTATTTCTGACTCGATCAATGAGATGGAAGCTGAACAGCAAAAAGAAATTCAATTACGTGAAGATTTTGAAACTAAATATCGTTTAGCAGCTAATCTTAAACTGTACCGTGAGCAATTAGACGTGATGGAAGTGCAGTTTGCCGAATTGCTTAAAATGTTGCCTTCTGAAAATGAGATGCCTGGTTTATTAGATGATTTAACGTTTGTTGCTACTGATGCTGGCCTTAGAATTAATAGCCTAGATTGGGATGATGAAATCGAACGTGATTTTTATATTGAATTCCCAATTAAGATGTCAGTGGAAGGTGATTATCATAAAATAGGTAATATGGTGAGCGGGGTTGCAAAATTACCTCGAATTGTCAGTCTGCACGACTTTATTATAAAGCAGAACGATAGTGGTGGTTTATCAATGGATATTCTCGCTAAAACGTATCGCTTTAAAGAAGGGGCAGAATTAACGCAACAGGCCAATAAGGGACAGAAATAATGAAATTTTTGCCTTTATTCTTATCAATGGTGTTTTTATTGAGTGGTTGTATTGGCGATCGCAGCGATTTAGAGCTATTTGTTACTACTACAAAGGCACAACACGTCGCCCGTATACCGCCTTTGAAGCAAACACCAAAGTTTGAACATTTTGCATATCAAGCTGAGTTAATGCGCAGCCCGTTTGTTCCACCATCAAGGGAATTGACAGAAGAGGTGATTGATACATCTAAAGATTGTTTACAACCAGACTTAAAACGTCGCAAAAGTCGTTTAGAAACTTATGCATTAGACAATTTAAGAATGCGTGGAACATTAAGCGAAGATGGAACTATTTGGGCTTTAGTCGAATCTAGCGATGCCAATGTTTATCGCATGGGTGTAGGCGAGTATTTAGGGCTTTATCATGGCCGAATTGCTAAAGTAACGCCGCAATTTATCGAAATTATAGAATTAATCCCTGATGGTTCGGGTTGTTGGTCAGAAAGATCCAGCAATTTAGAATTATCAGGAAAATAACGTGCGAAGGATGAGAGAATAATGGAATCTTCTGCCGCGATAAAAAAAGCAATAACAAAGTTATTATTTTTTAGAGCGTTTTTAGGCGCAGTATTATTAATGGGTTTAATACCCAGTGCGATAGCTGCTAATCGTCTTATGGACGTCAAATACCATTCAATGGTTGATCATCAATTAGAATTAGAGTTGATTTTTGAATCATCAATAGTGTCACCGTCTGTCGATTTATCGGCAGATCCAGCAGAAATCATGTTGAATTTCTCTGATACTATTTCTAATTTAACTAAAAACAATATTCCGGTGAATACTGTTGGCGTAAAAGAAATTAATACACAACAACAAGGTGGCGATTTACAGATCATTGTTGCAATGAATAAAGTAAAACCGTACCAAGGTAAAATTGTTGGTAATAGTTATCGGTTAACGATTAATGATGATGTCGCTGGTCCAGTAGAAGCTAATAATCCATTTGTTAACGGTATTAGTAGTATTGATTTTCGTCGCAACAAAACCGGTGGCGGAGAAATATTATTTAATCTTAGCAATCGTTCTGTAGCCGCTAATGTTGAACAAGTTGGTTCAAAGCTCGAAATAAAACTCTACAACACCGATATTGGTAATGATTTGCTTTATGTTATGGATGTACAAGATTTTGCCACACCAGTGAATAGTTTTGAAACATTTAAAGACGATCTTACTGCCCGTATCTTGGTTGATGTTGATGGTAACTATGACTATAACTACCGCCAAGATGGTAATGTGTTTAAAGTTAGCATTGATAAAGTTGAACGCGTTTCGGTTGCTAAAGAGGCCAAAAAATATAATGGTCGCTCATTGTCACTTAACTTCCAAAATATTTCAGTCCGTACTGTTTTACAAATTATTGCTGATTACAATAACTTTAACCTTGTTACTAGCGATACCGTAGAAGGTGAAATTACCTTACGTTTAGATGACGTGCCTTGGGATCAAGCCTTGGACCTTATTTTACAAACTAAAGGTTTGGATAAACGTATTGAAGGCAATATTTTAATGGTTGCACCAAGTGAAGAGCTTGCTATTCGCGAAAGTAACGACTTGAAAAATCGCCAAGAAGTAAAAGAGTTAGCCCCGTTATATTCTGAATATTTACAAATAAACTATGCTAAAGCCGTCGATATAGCGGATTTACTTAAAACTACCGATTCCACTCTACTATCATCTCGCGGCAGTGTTGCTGTTGATGAACGTACAAATACGCTATTGGTAAAAGACACTGCGGAAATTTTAGAGAACGTACACCGATTAATAGATGTATTAGACATTCCTATTAAGCAAGTATTGATTGAAGCCCGCATGGTGACAGTGAAAGACGATGTGTCTGAAGATTTAGGCATCCGTTGGGGCATCACCGACCAGCAAGGCACAAAAGGCACCTCTGGTACCATTAATGGCGCCACTGATATTGCTAACGGTATTATCCCAAGTGTTAATGATCGTCTTAATGTAAATTTACCGGCAGCAGCAAGCTCTGCAACCAGTATTGCTTTTCATGTTGCTAAATTGGCTGACGGTACGGTACTCGATTTAGAGTTAAGCGCATTAGAGCAAGAAAACAAAGGCGAGATTATTGCCAGCCCACGTATTACGACGTCTAACCAAAAGTCAGCGTATATTGAGCAAGGTGTTGAAATTCCCTATGTTGAGTCAGCATCTAGTGGTGCAACAACGGTTACCTTTAAGAAGGCAGTGTTATCGCTTCGGGTAACCCCACAAATTACCCCAGATGACCGTGTTATCCTTGATCTTGAAATTACTCAAGACTCTCAAGGAACAACGGTTGCCACCGCGACCGGTGAAGCTGTTGCGATTGATACTCAACGCATTGGTACCCAAGTACTGGTTGATAATGGTGAGACCATTGTGCTTGGTGGTATTTACCAACAGAACTTAATTAGCCGAGTGAGTAAAGTACCTGTATTGGGTGATATTCCGTTAGTAGGCTTCTTATTTAGAAACTCAACTGACACCAACGAGCGTCAAGAATTGTTGATTTTCGTTACCCCTAAGATTGTTGCTGATAAACGATAGTTTTCTTTAGCGATAACGAGCATAAAAAGCCAGCGACGTAAGCGCTGGTTTTTTTATGGTGCATGTTTATGAGCAGCAAATTACCACGTAGGATAAATACACTAGCGGTAAATATCACTCAAGTGAGTAAAATGACTGCCTATGGCGGCAATAATAGTGACTTTCTTAAAGTTTATAGCGAATGATATTAATTAGATTATGTTGTCTGCAGTAAACTATAGTCTTTGCATTAACAAACACTTAACTGTAAACATTACATTATTTAGGGTGTTTTTATCTTCGAGGTTATAATAAAATCATTATAAATAGCTGTGATGACTTGCAAGCGGTAGCCCTTAACTGAGATAATCCTTCGTCAAGTCTCAATAGAGCAAGGTTAAATTATAGGTCGGCTTGAGGTTTAAGTCGATAAGGCATTCTTCCATATAAGATTCAGACGTATACGAAATGGCTGAAAAACGCAATATTTTTCTGGTAGGCCCTATGGGCGCAGGTAAAAGCACAATTGGTCGCCATCTGGCGCAAATGCTGCATTTAGATTTCCACGATTCAGATCACGAGATTGAACAACGTACCGGTGCAGATATTGCCTGGGTGTTTGATGTTGAAGGTGAGGAGGGTTTCCGTCGTCGTGAAGCTCAAGTCATTGGTGATCTTTCAGAAAGGCAAGGTATCGTTCTCGCGACAGGTGGTGGTTCTGTTCAGAGTAAAGATATCCGCAACTATCTTTCTGCTCGAGGTATAGTGGTTTACTTAGAGACAACTATCGACAAGCAAGTTGCGCGTACTCAGCGTGATAAGCGTCGCCCGTTGTTACAAGTAGATGATCCACGTGAAGTGCTCGAAAGCTTAGCGGAAATTCGTAATCCTTTATATGAGGAAATTGCGGATGTTATCGTTAAAACGGATGAGCAAAGCGCGAAGATCGTCGCAAACCAAATTATCGAGCAACTCGGCTTTTAGGTAACAACATGCAACAGATTCAGGTTCAATTAGGTGATAGAAGTTACCCCATTTATATTGGCCAGGATTTGATGAATGATAGCGAGCTATTTGCTCGCTACCTAACAAACAAGAAAGCCTTAATTGTTTCAAATGACATCATTGCTCCGTTGTATCTTCAAAAGATACAACAAGCGATGAGCGCTTGCGCGCGTGTTGAAACGGTTATTTTGCCTGATGGCGAAAAATTTAAAGATTTACAGCACCTAGATTATATTTTTACTGAACTACTTGAGCACAATTTTGCCCGAGACTCAGTCTTAGTTGCTCTCGGTGGTGGTGTTGTTGGTGATATGACTGGCTTCGCGGCAGCGTGTTATCAGCGTGGTATTGATTTTATTCAAGTGCCGACAACATTATTGTCCCAAGTTGATTCTTCTGTCGGTGGTAAAACGGCAGTAAATCATCCTCTTGGAAAAAATATGATTGGCGCATTTTATCAACCCAAATCTGTGATTATCGATACGCTTTGCTTACAGACATTACCTGCAAATGAGTTTGCAGCAGGTATGGCAGAAGTCATTAAGTACGGTATTATTTGGGATGCAGAATTTTTTCTATGGCTGGAAGAAAATGTTAACCCATTAAAGTCACTCCAGACTGATGCGCTTAACTATGCCATTGCAAAATGTTGTCAGATTAAAGCTGATGTTGTCGCGCAAGATGAAACTGAACAAGGTGTCAGAGCGTTATTAAATCTTGGGCACACCTTCGGTCATGCTATCGAAGCCGAAATGGGCTACGGAGTTTGGTTACATGGTGAGGCAGTCGCTGCAGGTACTGTTCTTGCGGCAAAAACTGCATGTAAACTCAATCTATTAGATGATTTAAGTGTTGAACGTATTTGTCTGTTAATGCTAGCGTTTGATTTACCTATATCGGCTCCAGAGTCGATGGATTTTGAACAGTTTATTAAGCATATGCGCCGTGATAAGAAAGTTTTAGGTGGTAAGATTCGCTTAGTATTACCCACAGGTATAGGCCAAGCTGACGTCTTTAGTGATGTAGGTGAAGACTTGTTAAAACAGGTTATTAGCTGCGAATAAGTTATGCTTCCTACATCTCAATTATAGTGTGGTGAATCATTGACGACTCCAGGACTATTGTTACTCCCCACTCAAGAAGCGCTTATTCAGCGTTTACAGCATATTGCTAGCTATAGTGAACAGATGTCGGTGGTTTGTGGCGTTGATGGCTCAGGTAAATCTACGCTTACAGCAGCACTAGCCAGTGAGTTAGATGATTACAATTCAGCTTTAATTATATGCCCTCAACATGCCGATAGTGCAGAAATTCGTCGAAAAATTCTTGTTCAACTCATCTCTGCCCCCATATTTGATGACGAACGTCCTTTAATGGATACCGTTCTTAGAATTCAATCAAGTTTGAAAAAGCCATTACACATCATTATTGATGATGCCGATCTATTGCCTAAAGATATTTGGGCTGAATGCATTCTTCTGAGTCAAATCCATTGTGCTGGTAAACCTGTAGCGGTCACAGTAACGGTTAGTCCTGATTTTTGGTATACCTTAGTGGCTGATTTAACCGATGATATTCGTGCTAGATTGCTCCCGGTTACGATCGAGCCTTTATCGCTACCTGAGCGAGATGGTCTTTACCAGAGTTTATTACTTCGTAGCCAGCAAACGCCGTTTATTCCCCGTGAAATCATCCATAAACAATTAGAAAAACAGCAGGGCACGCCAGCTGAAGTGGTTAAATTATTAGCGTTAGCATTAGAAGAGCCGCAAACCAGCAAAGCATCTTGGTCCTGGTCGGCGAAAATGTTCATTGCCTTGTTTGCCATATTAGCGAGTGTGGCAATGTGGTGGGGTATTAGTCGTCAATTACCTCCAGCAATCTCTACATCGATATCGCCAACATTAACGGCTGAGCAATCAAGGTTGCGTGCCAAAGCAACAAAATATGTGATGAGTTATGCCGATAAAACATTAACCGCTTATTTTGCTCAGAGGCAATTGGTATTCACTAAGTCGAGCGCCAATGAGCAAGCACAGTTGCTTATAGAGGAGCGAGTCATTACAGATAGCCTAATTGAAGATAAAGATGCGACTGAGCTTGTTGAAGGTGTGCCTGTAGATAATTATACCGAGGTGGTGGTCAACTCATCATTAACGGGCTTGTCTTTTCAGGGGAAATTACCCAAAGCACAAGTTAATCCGGTCAATAAACCGAATGATATTGTTGAGCGAGACAATACTCCCAACCTAAAAGTTAAAGGGTTTACACTGCAACTTGCGAGTGTGAATGACAAAGATTCACTTACGCCTATATTAGTGAAATTGGCGCAAGAGCCGCAGGTTTACATTATGAGTTACAAACAACGTCACATTATATTATTGGGTGATTTTGAAACGGCTACGAGCGCTAGCTTAAAAGCGAAAAGTCTGCAGGAAAAATATGGGTTAGCGGCACCTTGGGTTAGAAAGTGGGCCGACTTAAGTGATTATAAGCGACAAGATTAGTTGCATCATATTCTGGAGCATTTAAGTCAATAACATGAAGAATCAACACAATTAATCTACTTTAGCCGATGATAATTGTCGTTAAACAGAGTACAATCTTCAGCTTTAATTTTGCTGGTATAATTCCTTTTCATGATAAAAAAGCATAGAGCCTTTCTAAAGTGGGCAGGCGGTAAATACAAGCTCGTTGATGAGCTAGCAAAACACCTTCCAGTAGGCAATCGACTCATTGAACCTTTTGTTGGCGCGGGTTCGGTATTCCTCAATACTCAGTTTGATGATTATTTGTTGTGTGACATTAATCAAGACTTAATCAATTTATACCAAATTGTTCAGCAACAGCCTGATAAATACATTCAAGCGGCAAAAGCAATGTTTGTCGATGAGATGAATGACAAAGATGCCTATTATCGTATTCGTGCAGAATTTAATCTCTGTAGCGATCCATTTATTCGGTCAGTATATTTTCTGTATATGAATCGTCATGGTTTTAATGGTCTATGTCGATACAATCGTAAAGGTGGTTTTAACGTGCCGTTTGGCTCTTACAAGAAACCTTATTTTCCAGAAGCCGAAATTCGTTATTTTTCATTAAAAGCGCAAAAAGCGATCTTTAAATGTATAAGTTACGAACAAGCCTTTGATATTGCTGAAAGCGGCGATGTTATTTATTGTGATCCGCCTTATGCACCTTTATCGACAACAGCCAGTTTTACCACTTATGCCGGCCCTGGTTTTAGCCTAGACGATCAAGCATTACTTGCACGTCATTCACGGCTTATTGCTCATGAGCGAAATATTCCTGTGCTGATCAGTAACCATGATATTCCGTTAACTCGAGAATTATATCGCGGTGCATCTTGTTCAACGATTTCGGTGCAACGTAATATTAGTCCTAAAGGTGGTTCACGTAATAAAGTCGACGAAATTATGGCGTTATATGACCATCATTATCGTGAAGAAGAATAATATTACAGTGGCATATCTAGCAAAGCAGGTAATTAAGTTAATACTTGGTTAACAATCAAGATTATTGAAATCACTAAAGTAATTGCTAAGATAATTCCCATGATGATGAAGGGCAGAGGAGATTGAGTTTGAAAATCTTTTTGACGGTTTTGTTCTGTCTGCACGCCAAAAAAAGCTGCTACAGTACTACTAAATACTCGCCAAATAGACATTAACGCGATATCTGAGTTGGGCTGCCAGATGTTGGCATATCATTTAATGGCTTATCTTTGTGGCCGTGGATCAGTTCAAGTAGATCAATGAAATGAAATTGGCTTGAGCGACTGTTGCCTGTAACCCAATTTCCCCAGCTCACATCGTTTGATTGTTCTGCACATCGATTGGTAGGATGACTACTTGGCAAGCTAGTATTGTAGTTGGTGCCGCTATTACACACGCAGGCTTTACTATTGGCAGAGTTATTTTCGGTGCTCATTAATACTTGGCTTAGCAATAGTGCCGAAGCTGATGTCGCAAAAACAGCAAAAATCTGTATTGACAATAATTTGCCATCACGACCAGAAAGCTTGCGTATTAAGTACTTAAGCATAAATTTTGCCCTATCCGTGGTGTAAAATCGATTGATACTACAACAGATGTAAGATCTTATATTGGATCATAAACATAACAACATTTTCTCATTATAGCAAAATAGCTTAGTTATTGAACACTGGTTTCTGTTTAAAAAATAACAAAGTTGACCAATGTTGGCATTTTCGACTAAATTCCAGTTTCAGAGTGGTTATTTCTCGCGTGAGACTAGAGGGTTGCGGCTGCAAAGGGTAAAATGTCGACACTTTGATCTGCCAATAGAGAAGATTATGCGCCCATTTTTAATTGCACCATCAATTTTGTCCGCCGATTTTGCCCGTTTAGGTGATGATGTTAAAGCCGTATTAGATGCGGGGTCGGACGTTGTTCACTTTGACGTAATGGACAATCACTATGTTCCTAATTTAACCATTGGCCCTATGGTATGTACCGCACTGCGTAATTACGGCATCACTGCAGATATTGATGTACATTTAATGGTAAAACCCGTCGATCGCATTATTCCTGACTTTGCTAAAGCTGGCGCTTCAATTATTACTTTTCACCCAGAGGCCTCAGAGCATGTTGATCGTACCTTGCAGCTTATTAAAGAATCTGGCTGCAAAGCTGGTTTAGTCTTAAATCCCGGCACACCATTGCATTATTTAGATCACGTAATGGACAAACTTGATGTTATTTTATTGATGTCGGTTAACCCAGGTTTCGGTGGTCAGTCATTTATTCCGCATACATTAGACAAACTTCGCCAAGTTCGTGCACTCATTGATGCGAGTGGGTTTGATATTCGTTTAGAAGTCGATGGTGGCGTAAAGGTCGACAATATTGCTGAAATCGCGGCTGCCGGTGCAGATATGTTTGTCGCGGGTTCGGCAATTTTTAATCAACCAGATTATAAAGTTGTTATTGATCAAATGCGTGCAGAACTTGCTACGGTATCATAACGTCTTTTCGTATTATTAGGACTTAACATGATGCAATGGTCAAACATTAGCGCTATCGCTTTTGATTTAGATGGTACATTAATCGACAGTGTGCCTGATTTAGCTGCAGCCACCAATGCCACATTAGCACAATGCCAATATCCACCCGTAACAGAAGCGCTAGTGCTGAGTTGGGTCGGAAATGGTGCGCGTGTATTAATGCAACGTGCATTAAGTTATGCCTCTGGCATGGCAGAAAATACTCCTGAGCTACAGGCATTACTTGAGAAAACGATGCCACTATTTATGCTTTACTATAGTGAGCATTTACATACGCATAGTCGTTTGTACTCTGGGGTGATCACCACGTTACAAAAGCTAAAACAAGCTGGTTTTAAACTGGCTATCGTCACCAATAAACCTTATCGTTTTACCTTGCCGATATTAAGTGCTTTTGGTCTCGATGATGTGTTTAGCGAAGTGCTCGGCGGCGATTCATTAGCCAAAATGAAGCCGGATCCTATGCCGTTGCAGCATTTGCTTGGACAGTGGCAATTGGATGAGTCGCAATTACTGATGATTGGTGATTCAAAGAATGATATTTTAGCAGCTAAAGCTGCCAATGTTATGTCTATTGGCTTGACCTATGGCTACAACTACGGCGAAGATATCGGCCTAAGTCATCCCCATGCGGTATGCGAAAATTTTGCTGATATAGAGCAATACTTACTTTCATAATAATTTTAATTTTCAAAAAGATAATCTGGAGCAATAAAACACATGACTAAACCCATAGTACTCAGCGGTGCGCAGCCATCAGGCGAATTAACCATAGGTAATTATATGGGCGCACTTCGTCAATGGGTTGCCATGCAAGATAGTCATGATTGCCTATATTGTGTTGTTGATTTACATGCCATCACGGTTCGTCAAGATCCTAAGTTACTCCGTGAAGCCTGTTTAGATACATTAGCCTTGTACCTTGCGTGTGGTGTTGACCCTAAAAAAAGCACCGTATTTATTCAGTCGCAAGTGCCGCAGCATACTCAACTTGGTTGGGTATTAAACTGTTACACCCAAATGGGTGAGTTAAACCGCATGACCCAGTTTAAAGATAAGTCTTTAAAGCATGCTAATAACATTAACGTTGGGCTATATGGTTATCCTGTGCTCATGGCGGCAGATATTTTGCTGTATCAAGCTAATGAAATCCCAGTTGGTCAAGATCAGAAGCAACACTTAGAATTGACTCGCGATATTGCCACTCGTTTTAACAATGCTTATGGCGACACGTTTACTATTCCTGAGCCGTTTATTCCTGAGCATGGTGCTAAGGTCATGTCACTGCAAGACCCACTAAAGAAAATGTCCAAATCAGATGACAACCGCAATAACGTTATTGGTTTACTTGAAGATCCTAAAGCGATTTTAAAGAAAGTGAAAAAAGCCATGACTGACAGTGAAGAGCCGCCTGTGGTGCGTTTTGATATCGAACAAAAGCCGGGTGTGTCTAATCTACTGAGTTTAATGTCAGGTTGTACAGGGCAGTCAATTGCATCTTTAGAAGCAGAATTTGAAGGCAAAATGTATGGCCATTTAAAAGTGGCTACCGGTGAAGCGGTTGTTGGTATGCTTGAGCCATTACAAGCTCGCTTTAAAGAGTTCCGCGCCGATCATGCATTCCTAAGCCAAGTGATGGCGGAAGGTGCTGAAAAAGCCCAAGCGCGTGCAGAAGTGACCATTAAAAAAGTCTACGAAAAAATTGGCCTTATCGTGTAAGTAAAACTTTAGCTATTGTTACTGATAAGCCAGCAAATTGCTGGCTTATTTTTTGGTTAACCATTGCACAAACGCAGCGATAGCAGGTTCCTTTAAACGTCGTTGTTTACAGCTAAAATTGAATTCAAAGCCAGTCAACATAGCGGGTAAGTCAAGCGCGACTAATGCTCCCTTACTAATATCTCGCTCTACCATAAAATCTGACGCTAGCGCGATACCCTGACCGGCAATTGCCGCTTCAATGGCTAACAACACATGGCTAAATACATGCTGTTGTTGTGTCGCTGCTATGCTAATGCCATTAACGGTTAACCAGCGCTCCCAATCAAAGCCTATTGGCCCTTCGTCAACGGTAAGTAATGCATGCTGACGTAATACACTCAGCGCCGAGAGGTCGGTATTGAGCAGCCCAGGACAGATCACTGGGATCAGTCTCTCTTGGTGTAACATGCGATGCACATAACCGGGTTGGCCACTTTGCCCAGTAATAAACATATCAGCCACACTATCACTCATCAGTGGGTCGTCGGTGATCATATCTAGGCGAATTTTAATTTGTGGATGCAATCGATGGAAATCGCTTAAGCGAGGGATGAGCCACTTAATGGCAAATGAACTGTATACCGCTAAACGGAGTTGATCATTACTGTCTCCAGTGATTTGCATGCTTAAATCATTCAGCTCATTAAATATTCGTTCTAGCTCATGATAAAGCACACTGCCTTTACTGGTTAAACAGAGTTGCCTGCCTTCGCGGCTAAATAATCGTTCACCAAAATGAGCTTCAAGCAGCCTCACTTGATGCGATACCGCACTTTGAGTAATACAAAGCTCAGTTGCCGCCCGAGAAAAGTGCGCATGTCTTGCAGCCGCTTCAAATATTTGTAGTGCCCTCAGTGGTGGTAGTTTACGCATATGCACCTTAAATATGAGTTTATTTTAATAAAATTTACTATGTATGAATTTAACTCATGCATTGATTAAAAACATCATTATTCGATATAAATTGCTAAGGATATGATGCAGCCAATTATTGATTCTTAGGTTGTAAGTACAATGAAATCCACAATCGCCATTGGCATGATGTTATTGGTCGTCGGTAACCTTTTTAGTGCTATGTATGATGTGTCTATAAAATGGCTCCCAGAGGGCAGTAGCGCTGCAACATTTCTGTTAATTAGACAGTTAACATCAGTAATCATGTTGCTGCCTTTGTGGTTGGCGGCTAACCAACCAACCAGCCGCCACGTAAAGGTGCATTTAGTGCGGGCTAATACCGGCGCTATTGGCGCTGTATGTTTAGTTATGGGCTTAATTGCGCTACCGATTGCTACAGTGAGTTCGTTATTTTACTCAGCGCCATTAATGATTGTATTAATGGGATTTTTGTTTTTGAAAGAAACCGTTACTGCAGCGCATTGGTTAGCGGCTATTTTGGGGTTTATTGGCATTATTATTTTACTGCGCCCAAGTGAAATTAACTGGTTTGGTATTGCGGTATTAATTTCAGCATTTACGTTTGCGATTAACCAGTTGGCACTGCGCAAGTTACCTAGTACAGAAAGTCCAATCGTTACGCTAATGCTTTATAATTTACTTAGTATGCCGTTAGTTTTTGTGATGGCCTTAGTACAAGGCATAGAGGGAATAAGTGTTTCTTTAGTGGTCATCGCAGTGTTAAGTAACGTATTTTTACTCGCATACCAGTGGTTTTGTGCCTTAGCGTATCGTCAAGCGCAAGCCAGTCAAATTGTGGTGGCAGAATATACAGGTTTGTTGTTCTGTGTTTTCTTGGGCTGGTTATTTTTTGACGAATGGCTTGATGGACTAAGTTGGTTAGGCGCTAGTTTTATTGTGTTACCGTCACTGGTTATCCCTTGGATACAAGCCAAAAGATCGCAAAAAAAATTCATCGAGCAAAATGCAGGATGAATTTTTTAAATCGCGATAAGTTGTTAGCTACAGCAGGATTAAGATTCAGTGTATTCAAAAACCTTAATTACTTTACGAACACCTGCTGTATTTCGAGCGATATCAACGGCTAAATCAGCTTGTTTGCGGTCAATTAACCCAAGCAAAAACACTTCGCCGTTTTCGGTAATGACTTTAATGCGAGTAATATCGAGCGACTTCTCATTCAGCATGCGGCCTTTTACTTTGGTGGTGACCCAAGTGTCATTGCTGCGAGTGGTAAATGAGGTTGGTGTGCCAATACGGATTTGATTATGTATTTTGCCGCCAATTTGTAAATCTTGTACGACTTTAACGGCTTTATCGCGCAGCATTGAATTAGGCGCTTGGCCTATCATCAATACATTTTTGTTCATCACAATGGCAGCGATATGGGTTTGATTGTTGAGGTCATCATGTTTTGATAATGCGCTGGCAATAACAAAGTCAGCATTGGTATCGCTGATTTGCGTGCCCATGCTGCGCTCATCGTTTGCCATCTTGGCACCGCTAACGGCGCCAACCATGACCGCACCAGCACATCCCTGCAACATCGCAAGGATCGAGATGATGAGTAACCCTCTTATCATGCTTGTTCGTCCTGTGGGAACAAGGTGCGATCGATGTTATCGCATAAACAATGAATAACCAGTAAATGAACTTCCTGAATTCGTGCTGTCACGTTTGACGGTACACGGATTTCTACATCACCAGCGCTCATTAAACCTGCCATTGCGCCGCCGTCTTTACCGGTTAATGCAACAATTGTCATGTCACGGCTTAATGCTGCTTCCATGGCTTTAATAATGTTACCTGAGTTACCACTGGTAGAAATCGCTAATAAAATATCACCAGGTTGTCCTAAAGCTAAAATTTGCTTCGAGAAAATTTCATCGTAGCTATAATCGTTGGCGATAGCCGTAATGGTTGACGTGTCACAGCTTAATGCAATAGCCGGTAGAGGTGGACGTTCAATTTCATAACGGTTTAATAATTCAGCTGAGAAGTGTTGAGCATCGCCAGCACTGCCGCCATTACCACATGACAGAATTTTATTACCGCCAAGTAGACATTGCACCATCATCTCGGCCGCTTTTTCAATCGATTCTGGCAATGCTTCAGCAGCATCAATTTTAGTTTGAATCGATTCGGTGAAACTATCTTTAATACGTTCTAACATGCAACAATCCTTACGCTAAATTATGTCTACGTATGTCTCTGATTGGCCTTTTTAATATCGCTCATCAGTAAGACTTGGTGATTTGACTCTATGATGCCATAAATCAAGGTTATGGTAATCAATTGCCGCTTAAAAACAGCCTTGTAGCCAGTTTATTTCATCAATATTCATCGCAATGACATCAAAGCGACAAGGTGGATTCAATTTTTGTCTTTGTAAATAATGATCCGCGGCTAATCTTATCCGGGTGATTTGCTTATTTGTAAGTGCATTTAAGGCGCCACCAAACTGATTTGACGCTCTAAATTTGACTTCCACAAACACCCATACATCTTGCTGGCGCATAATCAAATCTATTTCACCAAATGGATAGCGGACATTAGCGGCAACAAATATCAGACCTTGTTGTTCAAGATAAGTTCGTGCACGTTGCTCAGCTAATTGTCCACTGTTCATAGTGGTGTTAATTTTCCTTGGGTATATTTACCCCAAGACAATTGACGCTCAATCACGCCATTAGGTTTCACTGATAATGCGCCGCTACGCCCCATAAATTGATAGCCTGGGAACGCACGCATTTGCGCCAAACGATTAACCAACTCAAGTGCGTCAAACCCCATGACATACAAGCGTTTTTGGCTATTATTCCAACCACTCCACAGTTCTGACACCATTTGAGTTTCGCTATTCGATTGCATTAGCCAAGGAACATCACTAATGATCAAGTTATTTAACTCTTGTGCCGATTGTGCTGACTCACTTTCAAGGCGGCTCCGGCTAGTGGTATATAAAGTTACCGGTTCAGAGAACACACTAAAGTTAACGTCTAAAAAGGGTTTTAGCAGGGCTAAATCTTGTGAGCCAGAAATCATGTAAATCGCATCAATATCTTGGCGAGAACGAAAATCTGATTCTAAGCGACTGCCTAATAAATCACGCATTCTACTAATACGTGCTTGGCTATCTTTTACGCCCAATGCTTCTTGAACGGTCAACTTCATTTGGTCGCCAGCATCATAGAAATACACTTCGGCATCGTTACTGGTTAATGTCAGCCATGTTTGTTGAAAACTGTCGGCCATACGTTTACCAATCGGGTCATTACTGGCTAAAAGCAATGGCAGTTTGACGCCATCATTAAACAGTTTACGTGCTGCATCACTGGCTTCTTGCGCGGGTGACAATGAAAAATAAAACAGATTTGGTTGTGGTGTAAAGGTGTCTGTTTGATTCAAATACAGCTGAGGAATAGTGGTTTTTTGTTTATCATTTACTTTCTGTAATTCTTCAACTTCATTGGGTAATAATGGCCCAATGATAAATTCCGCTCCCTTGGCAACGGCTTGTTGATAAGCGGCAGCAACACCTTGCTGAGTATCATAAAAGTTAATTGATACATTGGCGTCATAGTCTGACAGGTAACTTGACATTAACCCCTGACGAATGGGCTCAGCAACCACAGCACGTGGACCACTTAATGGTAATAACACCGCAATATTTTGCGGTCTAAAAGGCTTAGCATTGAGTGCCTGTTCTAGATCTGCAGGTAATTTCATCGCCGCAGGATGATTAGGGTTATTACGCTGCCATTCACCTAAATAACGCACTAATTGAGTTGGTTCAACCGCATAATGCTTAGCAATATAGGTTAATTGTAACCAACCCGCAAAAATCGGATTAGACTGATCGCGCATAAACGACTGCACTGTTTCTTCATGTAAAGGCTGTAGAAGCTTCCAAATGACATTATTAATCGCAGAGGTTTCAGATTTTGGTAAGTAATTACTTAACAGACTTAATTGCTTAACTTGATCAATTGGTTGTTGAGTATTCTTATACAGCTTGGCTTTAAATTGGTGATAACTCGCCATTTGCCAACGCGGTAACTGCCAATGAGGTGGATACTGTAATATATCCAGCGCAGCTTGGCTGCTATTGGTTTTCTCTGCAATGCGCGCACGCAGGTATATATGCTCAGCTTGAAGCGAGGGAACGGTCACCATCGACTTCTGCATTGAGGTTAATACTTTAGCGGCAGAATTAAAGTTTCCGTCATTGATATAAGCGTGAGCGGCGAGTAATAAATAACGATCACGCTTTTCTGGTAAACTGCTATTCGTTGCTTGGGCTAAATAAACTTTAGCTGGATGTTCAGCGGCAACGAGCGATGCACTTGCGTCAATATTATCTTGCTGTTTATTGGCGGCACAACCGACCACCAATACAGAGAAAATCAACGCGCACACGAATTTTGTAGTATTCAGTCTTTTTAACACTTGGCTTCACTCTGGTAAGATGCTGTCACTAGTTTAACCTGCTCTTACGCTTGGCGAAAGACTCAGGTAGATTCATTATCGAGGTAATTATGGACCAAATGGTCGCGCTGTATATTGTTCCCACCCCAATTGGTAATTTTGGCGACATCAGCGCTCGGGCAATAGAGGTGCTGCAACAGGTTGATTTAATCGCCTGCGAAGACACACGCCATAGCGGAAGGCTGCTGAGTCACTTTGGTATTGAAACCCGTAAAACGGCATTACATGATCACAATGAACGTGACCGAGCGCAATGGATAGTTGAACAGTTAAATGAAGGTAAATCAATCGCACTTATTTCTGATGCGGGTACGCCATTAATTTCTGATCCTGGCTATCATTTAGTTAATCATGTTCGCCAAGCTGGCCACAGAGTCGTGCCACTGCCTGGCGCTTGTGCCGCCATTACCGCCCTAAGTGCATCAGGGTTACCGTCTGATCGCTTTAGTTTTGAAGGTTTTTTACCTTCCAAAGAAAAAGCGCGTATCGATAAGCTTGAATTTCTTAAAGAAGATCCTCGTACGCTGATATTTTACGAATCTCCTCACCGTATTCTTTATAGCCTTGCTGCTATTGTTGAGGTGTTAGGCGAAGATAGACAAATAGTGATGGCTCGTGAAGTCACTAAAACCTTCGAAACCTTTTTATCGGGTACCGCTGCTGAAGTATTGGCACTGGTTGAAGCCGATGATAATCAGCAAAAAGGCGAAATGGTCATTATGTGCCATGGCTTTACATTAACTGATGAAGAAGGTATTCCAGCGGTTGCAGTTGCTACATTAAAGTTACTTTGTGAAGAATTACCGCTTAAGAAAGCCGCAGCTATAGCTGGGCAAATTCATGGTTTAAAGAAAAATGCCCTATATAAATATGGTTTAGAACTGGATTTATAAAAAGCTGGTCGCTTTGGCATTGGTTTGTTGCGCTGCTTAGGCTATAATCCGCGCCGAGTTGGCCAGACAGTTGCCGCGTACGTAAGTACGGGGAGGAAAGTCCGGGCTTCAAAGAGCGGGGTACCAGGTAACGCCTGGGCGGTGTGAACCGACGACAAGTGCAACAGAGAGGAGACCGCCATTTTGGCCTCGGCTAAGATGGTAAGGGTGAAAGGGTGCGGTAAGAGCGCACCGTGCGGCTAGCAATAGTCCGTAGCAAGGTAAACTCTACCCGAAGCAAGACCAAATAGGGTTCCGCATGGCGCTGCTCGCGTTGGAACCGGGTAGGTTGCTTGAGCCTGTGAGCGATTGCAGGCCTAGATGAATAACTGTCCACGACAGGACCCGGCTTATCGGCCAACTCAACCTCTTTATACTAAAAGGCCTCACAGCAATGTGAGGCCTTTTATGTTACAGACAGCTGGGGGTTAAATGCAGAGTTGTTCGGCAAGAAACGCCAGTGAACGTCCCTGAGCTAAAGCCGCGGATGGTTGATGATACATTCCTGAACGTCCCCAACAGTTAAAACCGTGTCCTGCAGGGTAGTCATAAAATTGTGCATGAGTGTGATGAGCAAACGTTGCTTTAATTTTAGCAACATCATCGGCTGGAATATGTTCGTCATGTACACCGTGATGGAACATAATCGGTTGCTTAAGCTGCGGCGCAACATCTAAATAATTCGCAATACCGCCACCGTAATAACATACAGCTGCGCTGATGTCTGCACTTGCAGCCGCACTGCGATAGGCCAGTTGACCGCCAAGGCAGTAGCCAATAATACCGATTTTTCCATTGACCTCTGGGCGTGTTTTAAGGAAATCAATTGCCGTCACAACATCGCTAACAGCCTGATCGGCATCCAGAGTTTGGTAACACTCAAAGGCTTTTTGGGTACCTGCGTCATCATAGTTTAAATCCAGTCGTGGAGTGAGTCGCCAGAACACGTCAGGAGCGAAAACCACAAAACCAGCTTGCGCATAGCTGTCGGCAACGGCACGAATGTGTTCATTCACTCCCCAAATTTCTTGAAGTAAAACCAGACCTGGACCTGTGCCTGTAGGAGGTAAACTCAGGTATCCGGCAAAAGGTTGGTCAGGAATAATAGTAATCCATTGTTGTGTCATGTGAACCTCTGTTTAGGTGAATTTAGCTAGGCTATATATGTTAGCGCCAATTGAGAACAATGTGTTTATATGCTGATATCTCAGTTTATTGTTTACGACTATTGAAGGCCATTATCTATAATAATTTCAATAAAATCATTGCTATTAACCATTTGTGCTGCAAACGAATAGGTGTGTTTATACTTCAATAATCTGATTCTGAAAAGGGGGTTATACGTCGCCAATAGCATGTTTGACCAATTAACACCTCCTCAATTTACTCTCACACTAATGCAAAGAATAACAACGGCTGTTATTGACTGCTGCATGCTCAACCTACTGCAATGACTTCATGCTAGCAATATTCTGTGCTGGATAATAATTAACAAAATATCACAAATGTAAATTATTGAATGAGAATGGTTGCCATTAGTATTTGATGCTATATTGCACGCAATTTTATAGCGATGGATTGTTACTAGGTAAAGTGTCATGCATTTGAAGGTTACGAATATTGGGGTGTTAAGCCTACTATTACCAGCGTTGAGTGTCAGTGCTAATGAATCGGCTGTGAATTCGAATCAGTCAATTGAGAAAATAACTGTCATGGGGCGGGCACAGACCTTTTATCGTGAATCTTCTACGTCTGTTGGTGCCAAAGTTGAAACTGATATTATGGATTTACCACAGTCGGTGCAGGTGCTGAATGAACAGTTGATTGTTGACCAAGCGGCACGTGAAATCACCGACTTATATCGTTCTATTGCGGGGGTAAGCACTTACAGTTACTCGGGAGTGACCTTTCGTGGTTTTCGTGATGACAGCAATGTGTTTTATGACGGTGTAAGAGGCGACCCTTTTTCGGGATTCGGCGTACCGCAGTTATTTAATATTGAACGAGTTGAAGTGTTAAAAGGTCCTGCTGCTGCGTTATACGGTGGTGGAGAACCTGGCGGGATGATCAATTATGTCAATAAAAAGCCGAGCTTTGTCCAAGATACTGAAGTGACATTAACCACTGGTGATAACGATCGTATGGGCGGGTCAATTGATTCTAAAGGTGGTTTAACAGATTCAGTTGCCTATCGTTTAGGTGGTTTTTATGAACAAAAAGACAGCTTTCGTAATAATGCAGACTCTGAAAACACCGAGTTGACCGGTGGGTTATTATTTCAACTTGGCGATGATACAGCGCTCACAACCACCATTGATTATATCAAACAAGACTTAGGCGGTAATCGTTTACGTGGCGTTCCCGTTGACGATGAGGGTAATTTTTTAGTGGATCCAAGCTATAACGCGAATGAAAAATCCGACTATCAAAACCTTGAAGCAACAATATTACAAGCTAACTTACAACATCACTTTAGCGATGAGTTGAGTGTTAATACCACAGTGCGTTATCTGGATAACGAGCGCGTTCAGGGGTATCACGAATCACAAAGTTGGGTTGATGTGAATGGCGATGGTAAAGCCAATATTGATGATAAAACCATTAAACGTGAATATCGTAAACAATATCGCGCTAACCAAGAAGTGAGTGTGACGTCAGATTTTGTATATCGATTAGATACTGATATTGAGCAAACCTTATTATTTGGGGCAGATTATCATCACGTAAACAGCGATTATGATTATTGGCGTGCCCGTTACGAGGCTGACGGTGTGGCTAATCTCAACATTTTTGATCTTAATTACGGTGAAACAGATCCTTCAACTTATAACTTACAAGATCAACATCGTGATGGCACTAAAACCGAACGCGCGGGTTTATATGTTCAAGATCAAATTAGTTTAAGCGAGAAATGGTTGTTGTTGATGGGACTACGTTACGATCACTTTAACGATTTTGACAAAGAAACTGGCTTTGAGTTTAGTGATAGCCATGTATCACCGCGTGGTGGTGTTGTTTATAAATACTCCACCGATACGTCGTTATATATTAACTACGCTGAAAGTTTTAATCCGACCTCCCTTGGCGATCAAGAAACTGCAAGTAAAGACGCGAGTTTAGATCCGGAAATGGGCGAGCAGGTTGAGTTCGGTATTAAAAATCAGTGGTTTGACGGTAGTATGATGACCACGGTTGCTGTGTATCAAATTACCAAAAAAGATGTTGCCATGAGTAACCCTGACTATACCGGTCTTGATGATGGTATCCCTGCCTTGGTTAGTTTAGGGCAGGTCGAAAGTAAAGGGGTTGAGTTTACTCTGGTGGGCGATATTACTGCCGACTGGACCATTATGGCCAATTATGCCTACAACGATGCCCGCGTTACTCAAGGCGATGTGGGCGATACTTATGCCGATGGCACTAAGTTTATTAATGCGCCGCGACATCAAGCGGGTTTGTGGACGCGTTATGAGATTGACAGTTTGCAGTCTTCTATTGCATTAGGTGCCGACTATGTTAGTGAGCAAATCAGCGCGGATGCGCAGCGTGTTAAGCCTTATACTGTGTTTGATATGAGCTGGACAACTCGGTGGCAAGATACGCAATTTCAGTTAAATGTGAAAAACCTGTTTGATAAACAATATGCCGTGAGCGGTTTCTCTGAACGTAATGGGCATTTCCCTGGTGCACCACGAGAAGTGGTGTTGCAGGTATCACATCACTTTTAAACTAAGACGGTTAGTTGCAGTAGTATTTACGTGTTGTTGAATAAAAAAGGAGTGAACAATTTATTGTTTACTCCTTTTTTCGTTAAGCCGCTGCTTTACAAGCTGGCTTTGTGGCCACCAGTTGAGACCGTTTTTGGTCACCAAGTCTATATTGCAGCACATAAAGCATTTAGTGCTGACTACTTTGCGAAAGTTTATCGTAACTAAACGGTCTACCTACCGCTTTAAAAATGGTCCTTAACTTGGAATCTAAATTCCCAGGCATTGATGTCATTACCTGTGGTGATAGGGACGGCAATATCAACATGGGCTACGTTACCGTAGCTTGATTTAGGGGAGTAAATGCGCGCGCCGATGCCAACACTGCCGATAGGGCCATTGACTTCATTTTGCTGATCTGTGCCGCCGCTTGCTTCGCCAATGTCAGCAAATACTGCCCAGCCTAATTCGGCCAGTTGATATAAGTTAATATTAGGGTAATAACGGATCTCACCAGTAAGTAACCAGTGGTTGTCACCATGTTGATAGTCATTAGGGTAACCGCGCACGCCGGTTTCATCGCCAAGGGCAAAAGTTCGGTCAAGGTAATTATTGTGCGAAGTGGCAATGCGGGCCTTTGAGTAGGCCGTCCACTTTGGGCTAATTTGATGGAAAAATTCAGCCCCTAAACCGACATTATAAAAGTCCTGTTGACCCGTTTGAATATCGGTCTGGCCATCGATAGTCATGAGCAATAATTGATTGTCTTTTTGCCAGCCACGGGTACTTAGCATGGTTAAGTGGTAGCCGAGATCGGCATTATCAGCGACGTCATTGGTTTCTAACCCTAAACTGACCCTATGATGCCAGCCCAAATTAAAGTCTTCGTTTTTATTAATCAGGTGAATATTATTTAGGACTGTGAATTGATCTTGGACATATTCGTAGCTGATCCATGGATACATAAATTCACGATCATAAGGTAATGGTGACTGAGGATATAAGTCTATATTATTGAATTGATGTTGGTCTTGGGTAATACCGACACTGATACGATGCAATTGATCCGCTTGTTTATCGACTAGCCAACCATAACCTAAGTTTGCATAATCAATAACATGCTCAAACTCGTTAATGTCTTGACCATTTTGTCTAATGGTATCAATGCGAGTGTCGGTTAACCACGACGCTGCATACATATTTTGGCTATCGAGGGTATAAAAGGGCTTATTAAAGGCAATTGAGGATGCTTGACCGTCACTGTTGTCGTAAAAATCAACCGACACATTCGCGTGTTTAAGCCATCTTACTGGAGCATCAAAAGCTAATTTATAACCGGTACGATCGGCACTTGATTGGTATTTTATTTTGGTTTTAACCCCTAGTCCCAGTAGGTTATCTTCTTTCATACCAAAAGAATATTTAGTGTCGCCACCATTTTTGCTCAAGCTTACCGTGGGTAATAATGACCAGTTATCCCATGTTTCGACTAACACCACATCTTCAACATTATCGGTTGCCAATGGGTCTTTTCTGGCAATATTAATTTTAGCATCGCGAATATAAGATTCGTAACGCAACAATCGCTGCGCTTCTTGCAGATCTTTCTCGGTGATCTTATCGCCTTGTTCAAAGCTTAAGCTATTGAGAATGGTCGATTCTTTGGTGTTGATGTGCAAATAGTTAGCCCAGCGATGTAAAAAGATAGCATCTGGTGCTGACTCATCAAAAATAGGGTGACTAACAATAACGATTTTAGCGACCTTATCAACCAGGTGCTTATTAGTTGTCGATTGCTCATTGATGTCAGAGTCATCGTTGGCGGTTAGCTGTGACTGAGTGGCTGCAACCTCAGCTTGAACACTCTGCGAAGTCAGCAGGATGAAGAAAATAAATGCTGCCATAAATATGATTGGCATAGCTTCGTCCTTATTTTTATTGTTATGTTTTTTAAGAGGTCAGCAACAAAGGGTAATTGTTTCTAATATGAAATTATTATGTTGCCTCTTTGTTTTGTATCATACCTGAATAACATCATAGTCAAACATGTAGCTTAAATAAATATTTCATTTAGCCACTAAAAAGATAAGGGTATTTAGATTGTTAACAACATAAGGGCTGTATATATCATGCCCTTATGCTGTTTGAAATATAATAATCGGAGGCTTACAAGGAACGGCGAGGAGGTACGATTACGTTGGCAAAAATGAGTCCTGCGATTAAGGACATAAAAATGAGGAATATTTGTGAGCCTAAATGGGCTTGATTCAGCATCGTTTCACCTGAGATAAGTGCATTTAAGCCGATATAAGTTTTGCTACCCGGAACAAGAATAACAATACCTTGGAGTAACGCAATCGACACTGGTGCCTTCATCCAACGGGCGTATAGGTTCGAATAAATACCTACCGCGAGCGCGCCGACAAAAATGCCAATAGATTCACCTAAGTAGATACCGCCGAGCATGGCAGAGAAAAAGGCCACAATGCCAGCAAACACGCCCCAAGGAGAGTCTTTTAAGCGTGCTTTAAAGATAATCACCAGTGACATAGACAATAGCGGTACAGCAGACCAAATCGCCCAGCGCGGCAGTGGTATCGGTTCGACATAAATGGTTTCGCCAAATATCGCTTTCCCTATGGTCATGCCAAGCACTGCACCAAAATACAGTTTAAACAACTGCATGACTGCATCCATGATACGTGCAGTACCCGAGATTAAGTCGCGGGCGGCAAGCTCCGCTAAGCCAAGCGTGAGCGCAAGACCAGGAACAAAAATAATAATCCCCGATAAAATGGTCACAGGTAAATTGATACTCGGGTCAAATTGCGCAATCCCTGTTGCCAAGATAGCGCAAACGACCGCCGCCATAGGCTCAAGCATTTCTGCAATACGTTTTGAACGTTCAGCCCAAAAAACGAGGCTGTATACCAGTAAGCCTAAAATAGCCGACCAAAAAACGTCATGCCAACCAGTACCCATTAACATGGCAAAGGCACCCGCACTTGAGCCAAAAGCTAATAAGGTGAGTTTATGGCCATAAGGATTGGGTTTATTGGCGATTTCTTCTAGGCGCTCTAACGCTTCTTGCAGAGTGCGCTGGCCAGAACTAAGCTCTTCCACTAACTCAAAAGTGCGTGCTAATGAACCTAAATCGAGGTCACCAGGTTTGACGCGAGCGACATGGTTATACTCTTGTTCAGTATCGTGTTGCAGTACAAAAGTCATCGAAGTCGGTGATATTAAAAAGTAACCTTCAATACCGAGCGTGCTACATACCGTTTGCAAGTGGGATTCTAAGCGATACGCAGGCGTACCAAACTTATGTAAGTATTTTCCTAACTTAATAATAAATCGGCGTTTTTCTAAAAAATCCTGATTATCCACTGGGCGATAGTCACTCTTGTTAGGGTGTTGAGCTAGTTTTGGCGCGAATATTAACCGATTAAGGCGTGTGTTTACAGCCAAACTGATCCAAAATGTTGGTATAGCATCAATATGTTAAAGATTGATGTAATAACAATAATATAGTCGACTCAAGGAATAACACATGACATTGATGATATCGGGTTTATACGCGGGTTTAACGGCGGTATTGGTTTTAGCATTATCGTACAAAGTGGTTAAATTTCGTCGCGCAAATAAAATAGGTATCGGTGATGGTGGTCACCAAGGATTATCGATTGCGATTCGAGCGCATGGCAATTTAATTGAAAATGCACCCATAGTACTTATTTTGTTAGCGTTGGCTGAATTAAATGGCATGCCAGTTTACTTGATACATTGTTTGGGCACAGCTTGGATTGTGGCGCGCTTATTACATGCTATTGGATTAAATCAAGGTCAAGGTGGCTATCATTTTGGCCGTTTTTGGGGCGTATTAATCACGTGGATTGTGCTATTAACCTTAGCGGTCGCTAATATTGGCTTCTTTCTTGGGTTATAACATTGAAAGCATAAGGGAATAGCAATATTCCCATGTGTTTTACAAGGTTATAAAAGGATAAAAATATTTCACTTTTGATGTTTTTTTAGTCACACTTAGTGTCGCTGTACTGCTATACTCCGCGTCCGTTAAATTCAGCTGTAGGCTGATGTTGTCATCGGATCAGTTAGACTGGTTTTCCCCATTTATGTAGGTCATATACATGCAAGTTGAGTCAACGTTATTTAATTATCCAAAGTTTTGGGCTGAATGCTACGGAACTGCACCTTTTTTACCTATGTCTCGCAAAGAGATGGATATTTTAGGTTGGGATAGTTGCGATATTATTGTCGTGACTGGCGACGCGTATGTTGACCATCCTAGCTTTGGTATGGCGGTGATTGGGCGAATGTTAGAAGCTCAAGGTTATCGTGTGGGTATTATTTCGCAGCCAGACTGGTCAAACAAAGAAGACTTTATGCAGCTGGGTCGCCCAAATCTGTTTTTTGGGGTAACCGCTGGCAACATGGATTCGATGATTAACCGTTACACAGCAGACCGCAAGTTACGTCATGATGATGCCTATACTGCCGGAGATATTGGTGGTAAACGCCCAGATCGTGCGGTAACCGTGTACACTCAGCGTTGTAAAGAAGCCTTTAAAGATGTACCGGTTGTGATTGGCGGCATTGAAGCCAGCTTACGCCGTATTGCTCATTACGATTATTGGTCAGATAAAGTCCGTCGCAGTGTCATTTTTGACGCCAAAGCCGACATTTTAATTTACGGCAATGCTGAAAGACCATTAATGGAAGTTGCACGCCGTATTGCTGCGGGTGAAGCCATTGGCGATATTGACGATGTTCGTGGTACCGCAACAATGCGCAAAGAACCTATGCCCGGTTGGCGCGGCATGGATTCACGCAAAATTGACCAATTACATAAAATTGAGCCATTACCTAGCCCATATGGTGCTGATGATGTTGGTTGCAGTAATTTATCTGGCCCAACAGACGAAAAGATTTTCGATAACGATGCGCCCAAAGCCATTAGCGTGCAACCGCCGCGTCCAAAGCCATGGGAAAAAACCTATGTGCTGCTTCCTGCCTATAACAAGGTCAGCGAAGATAAGTATTTGTATGCCCATGCCTCGCGTATTTTGCACCAAGAGCAAAATCCGGGTTGTGCCCGTGCCTTGTTTCAACCACATGATGCCAACCGTGGTGTATGGGTAAACCCACCAGCGTGGCCATTAAACACTGACGAGATGGATGCGGTATTCGATTTACCGTATCAACGCATCCCGCATCCGATGTATGGCAAAGAAAAAATTCCAGCTTATGACATGATTAAGACATCAATCAATATCATGCGTGGTTGTTTTGGTGGTTGTTCATTCTGTTCGATTACCGAGCATGAAGGGCGAATTATTCAAAGTCGCTCGCAAGAGTCGATCATCAAAGAAATTAAAGACATTCAAGAAAAAGTGCCAGGTTTTACCGGTGTTATTTCTGACTTGGGTGGCCCAACGGCAAACATGTACCGTTTAGGTTGTACCAGTGAGAAAGCAGAGAAAACCTGCCGACGTTTATCGTGTGTGTTCCCGTCTATTTGTGGCCATCTGGGCACCGACCATAAACATACCATCGACTTATACAAAGCGGCGCGTGAAGTACCTGGCATTAAAAAAGTGCTAATCGCTTCGGGTGTACGTTACGACTTGGCTATCGAAAACCCAGAATATATTCGAGAGTTAGCTAAACATCATGTGGGTGGTTATTTAAAAATTGCCCCTGAACATACCGAAGAAGGCCCACTCAGTAAAATGATGAAGCCAGGTATGGGAACCTATGACAAGTTTAAAGAGCTGTTTGATAAGTTTTCTAAAGAGGCGGGTAAAGAGCAGTTTTTAATTCCGTACTTTATTTCGGCGCATCCTGGTACTACCGATGAAGACATGGTCAATTTGGCATTATGGTTAAAAGGTCAGAAGTTTAAATTGGATCAAGTACAAAATTTTTATCCATCGCCGATGGCCAATGCGACCACTATTTATCATACCGAACTTAACTCACTGAAAAACATTAAACATGACAGTGAACAAGTGACAGTGCCGAAAAAAGGCCGCCAGCGTAAATTGCATAAATTTTTGTTACGTTACCACGACCCTGTCGGCTGGCCGATGATCCGTGAAGCGTTAGTCGCCATGGGTAAAGAGTCGTTAATTGGTAATGGTCCAAATCATTTGGTACCACCAGAAACGCGTAACGAGCAAACTAAAGTGAAGTGGGGCCAAAAGCCGTCGCTTAAAGCAAAAGAACAAGGCGGCCAAAAGGCGATGACCCGTTTTTCTGCCGATCAGTTTGAAGACCGTAAAGGTAACACTAAAGCGGATAAAGGCAGTGCTAAGCCAGTAGGGCAGAAACCAAAGTCTCCAGCTAAGGCTTCGGGTCAAGCGGCAAATGGGCAAGCACCCAAAAGCCAGGGCGCTAAGCGTCCAGCTAAAGCGACCACTTGGGCGACTAAGTCTAAATACGCTAAGTAAGCTAACACGTTAACTTATTGTCATAAAACCCGCATTAACATTTGCGGGTTTTGTTTTTCTAGCAGCAATAGATTCAATAACAAGGTAATGTGGGCTAATACTGTCGCTAATACTGTAGCGAATAGTGATAAGTGTTTTACACTATGACTCTTTATCGATTTAATCGTTTTAAAATCTAATTATTTGATAAACAAGGAATGATCATTATGCCAACGTTAATTAGGCTGAGCGGATACCTTAGTGGGGTATTACTGTGTGGTAGCACTATGTTGGTTAATCCTGCTTATGCCGCAAACTCGGTACAGCAACAGCAATTTTTTGAAGCGATTAGCGCTCTTTGTGGTAAAGCTTTTGCCGGTAAGATCACTGCTGGTGGCAGTGAAGGAGATGGCTTTAGTGGCAAACCATTAGTTATGCATGTAAGAGAATGCACCGATCATCAGCTGCGTATTCCATTTCATGTTGGCGATGATCACTCTCGCACTTGGGTGATAACTCAAACCGATACCGGATTGCGCTTAAAGCATGATCATCGCCATAAAGATGGCAGCGATGACAAAGTGACTATGTATGGTGGAGAGACCCGTGATACTGGCACAGCCAACTTGCAAACGTTTCCAGTAGACGATGAATCTATTGCCAACTTTAAGCAACATGGCTTAACGCAATCGGTCACTAACGAGTGGCAAATGATGATTGAAGCCAATACTTTTACTTATCGGTTAACCAGAGAAAATCGCGACTTTAAAGTTGAGTTTGATTTATCTCAACCAGTTGCATTACCGCCAGCCCCTTGGGGATATAAATAGGTTTTTGGTAGGTTTATCGGTTTGGCATGGCCTACGGCCACTAGCGTTGTGGTGCTTCGCCCATACCAGAGTAAGTTAGTAGGTTGTCTTCTTACGCAGGCTAATTTAATCGTCATCCCGGTAATGTTCGTGAGCAGGGATCCAGGTTTGTACTTTTGCACTTTTGTATTTATGGCCTGCGGCCACTAACGTCGTGGCGCTTCACCCACACCAGAGCAAATGGGTAAAGCGCTTGTACCCCTTTGCAAACCCTCAGCGTTCCGGCAACATTTTCTGAACAGCGAAAAGGTCGCGACGGAAACTAATCTAGCTTTCGGCCTCGTTTGAATCCTGCTTCGGCCCATCTTGTAATAAGGAGTGAAAATGCTAACGCTTCCGATGGTACATCCTGTACCGCGAAAGCTAGTCTGATGTCCAGTCAGGTTCACGCATTCTTTTATAAAGAGTCTTCAACGTCCTCAAGTTCAGAGTTGAATCGGTCCATTTCCAAGTCAAGAAAACTAACTCGTTTGTGCCCCCAAAGTTTGTTGGCCTACGAATGAAGGTTTGGTATTTTTTATGATTGGTTGAGTGGTGTTTAGCTGAGTGGGTATTGGTTAAATGAGTTTGAAGCTTTTACCTTCAATGTAGTCAATCACTTGCAGTGGGCTTATGTGCAGATACTGCTTCGGGACGCTTTGCGCCATCCATGGCCGCTTAACGAAAACGTCCCTGTTTTCGATACCCTCAGTCGCATCTACACTGGATCATTCTATCTCTTCGATTTAGCTTCATTTGGTACGAATGTTAAGTTAAATGCTAACTTGTTTTTGACCCAAAACGTGTCAGTAAGGTATATCTTGGAGAAACTCATAACCGGGCAATATAAAAGCTATAAAATCGAAAACCTTTCTTAAAAGATGTAATTAGAAAAGGTGATTAGATACAAAGTTGTACAAAAAACTACTGTAAAACAGCGAATTTCTATAGCATAAAACATACCGATTAAAGTTTGATATGGCATCGCCCAAGTCTAATAAGCGATTTATGCGTCGCAAACAGCGCAACGCATAAATACTAAAACATTAACTGTAAAAGGAGCTTGTCATGCAGTATAAAAACACTCAGCTTGGAATCGCGATGATTTCTGTTATGGGAGTTGTAACATTAGTGCTTATCTTTGCTTCGGTAACTCAACCTACCGAACCTATTGGATTTGCGTATTTAATTGTAGGTTTGGTTTCAATTCTTTTTTCAGCATTAACAATCAAAGTTGAAGATGGAGAGATAAAATGGTTTTTTGGTCCAAAATTTTGGAATAAATCAATAAAGATATCTGAAATTGAGTCGGCGCAAGAGATAAGAACAAAATGGTACTACGGGCTTGGAATTCGGTTAATCTCAACTGGATGGTTATATAATGTTTCTGGTCTAACGGCTGTTGAATTAAAACTTAAAGATGGCACAACTGTTTTTCTGGGTACAAACGATCCAAAAAATTTAATAAAGGCTATTAAGCAAAGTAGTTAACTTGTGCTCGTTCCTTGCAAGTTTTAGCCAACTATTTACCGCCTTTTACAGTGCTCGCTATTAACTCATTTCTGTCCAAAAAGCGATCTGGTCTCTACTTAAAAATGGATAAATTCAACTCTGAACTTGAGGACGTTGAAGAAAATAGCGTGAGCTAGCCATGGATGGCGAGCTAGCTTTCGAGGGGAAGGGACGCCCCATCGGAAGCGTTAGCATTTTTGAATAAGGCCGAGGCAGGATTCAAATGAGGTTTCAAGCTGGATAAATTTCCGTTGCAATTTTTTCGCTGCCGTTGTTTGGTTAAACAGCGAAAATGTTGCCGGAACGGCAGGGGTGATCCAAGAGGGGATTGCTGTTGATCCTCTTTTGGCCCGTGCAGGGTGGAACCTTGCGATCTTAAGCGTTAGTGGCCACAGGCCATACCTTAAAAACCACTTATTCAAAATAATTCAGGCTGCCAATGGCAGCCTGAATGTTATGTACTTAAGAGTGTTAAGACTCGTCGCGGTTACTTACCATCAAAAGTAAATGACTGACCTGCTAGGGCGGCTTCAAACATTAATCCACCTTTAGCGGCGGTAAATATCGCCATGCCATTGATGTAGGCTGCAGTCGCAGCATGGTTACTGCCAGCTTGTCCTGCACCCGCAGAATTACCTGTGGTGCCAACTTGAGCATTAGCACCAAGGTTAATCGCTACTGCTGACGCTTGAGCGCTAAACTCAAAACTGCCGCTAGTAAAATCATTGTATGCTTTGGCATCTTTAAAGAAGATTATTTCGCTATAGGCCTGGCCGCCTAGCTGAAAACCGATTGATAGTTGGGTTAATGTAGAATCACCCATGTACGAGCCTGCCTGATACACTCGACCGTTACCATAAGCAGCACCAATACCTATACCCCCTTTGGCGACACTGGGGAAGATTGCATAACCATAAGCTGAATCAAATAAATGTCGGCTTTCATTGGCCTTTTTAAAATTGGTAGTTGCATCGTTATAAGCTGCTTCGTCAGCAAAACTAGGAGCTGAAAACGCGAAGCTTAATAACACAAGAAAACTAGAAAACACTAAGCTAATTGAACGTTTCATAAATAACCTCGGTGACTATATTGTCATGATAAAACTGGCCTTAGAGTAGCATAACCCTTACATAGCGTGCGTTAATAAACATTTATATTCGGCTACTCGCAATACGCTTTTAAGCATAATGTTAACGTGAGACATGCGCCGTTAGTCTTTTTTATCACTGCTATTTTTAGTCGCGTATTGACTGGTATCGCGTCCATCTTTATTGGTCATTAACTGCTGTAAATAGGTGATTTCTTCATCGTCTAGTAGCGAATGAGCTTTAAGTTGCGAGTGTGACGTATCATCTTTGCTGCTGGCGTTGAGTGCACCGCGCAAATAGGCTGATCGTGTGACTTGATGGATACCATACAAGGCAAACACATAGACTGTGAATAGAAGGCTTAATTGAGTTACTGCTTGAATTAACAAGGATACTGAATCGCCTAAGTAAAATGGTAAGTATACCAATACAATTCGCAGCACCCAATTAATCAAAATACCTATGGTTAATACGCTTAACCAGCGAAAACGAATAACTTGTAAGTTAGGTTGCCTACTGGCTAAATATTGTGGTCGATAGCGTGATAACAAGCGATAAATCGCCCAAGAATAACCCATGGTTTGCAGCATTAATAATAGGGGTAAAATGACTGCTAGTAGGTTAATCGTGTTTAACTCAGCGAGTGATGTAATAGTGTTTTGTAAGTTTTTAGGGGCGATACGAATATGAAACAAGATGGCTGAACTGGTGACTAAGGCAGCAAGAATAGCCCCGCCAAAATGTTTAATGATCAGTGGTTGGTAGTCTTGTTCGGTTAAGCTGCTTTTACAATATAAATACAGCATGGGCATGAGTAAAAAATAGATTGGAATGAATAACGTTAGGGCCAAATGGATTGGTATTGGAGCTGTTTCTTGTGTTAGCAACCCGGTTAAAAAATAACAACCGATGAGTAAAAATATTCCCGCGAGTAGGCTATGGCTGCGAGTGCTGCTTTGATAAATATAATGAACATACACGCCCACTCCAAGGCAATGAATGCCTCCGAGTAAGGAAAGCCACCAGTATGTTTGAATAAATAAATCGTTAAATTGGTTCATTTTCACTCTCTTGGACGACAGTGAATACTAACCTACTTTCTGCAAAGCAAGTAGTTTACGATTGTTAACCTTGCTCAGCTTTGCGAAAATGTCTGTTTGAGGCTTTTTCTGGTGGTAAACCTGGTGCAGGTTTACGCTCAGCAAGTAAATGCTTAATCGCCATAATGGGATGTGGTAATAACATTCTTGGCCCAGCAAACATCATAATTTCACGGGCTCTTTGTTTCATATGGGGTTTGTAGCAGTGCACTGGGCATTTATTACACGTTGGTTTTTGTTGGCCGTAGGGGCAACGATCTAAACGAGTGTTGGCATAGCTTAGAAACTCACTACATTGTAGGCACACATCTCTGGCTGGTTTGAGTGGGTGGTGCACTTTACAGTAGATTTCCACCATAGCTTGCATAGTGCGAAACTCATAGAGTAATTGGTCACTCAATAATTCTGCTTCAGCCATAAGGTTATCCTCGATTTAATACCTTAGTAAAATAGTCTGATATTGGCAGTGTAAGCTCGATGATAACAGCTGACAAACTGAGTGTGGTTAACTTTGATATTCGGCCCAAAATTAACTTTATATGAGGTTAAGATCGCAAAAAAGATTGAACCAGTGCTCAAATGATCGGCTATGTATGCCTTTTTACAGATTAAAATAGATAAATAGTCGCTTTTATAGTGTACATTGAAATAATAATGGTAGATGCTTAAAAAAACAGCGCGCTATCATTAACCCTTTACATTACCTCACAATAAATGTCGTTGTGAGTGAGAACAAATAGTGTGTTATGGCACTTAATCAGCAAGGTGGAAGCCTAATGAAGATCATTTTAATGCTCGTATTGGTTGCAATTGCTCTGTACCTATACAGACGCACTCAAGCAGTGGCAAAACAAGAACTTGATAAAACCGATAGCAATGCCGCTGCGCATTCGTCATCATCTGAAGTTGCTCAACCGTCATCGCCAGCCGCTACCGATACGACTGATGCAGAGCATAAGGAATTAGATAAACCGGCAGCTGATGCCGTTTTAGGCGATTCTGTAATTAATGCCCCTCAGAGCACATCGGCTACATTGGTCGATGAACCAAGTACAACCGCTAATACTTCGCCTGTCGATACCCAACAAGCAGAACTCACGACCGAGCCTGATGCAGAGCTAAATGATTCTGAAACTACAGATACCTTGAGTCATGCTAAGAGTCCATCAGTGAACGCTTCACCCGTCGATACTCCAAACATAAAACTCACGACCGAGCCAGATGCTGAGCCAAATGATTCTGAAACTCCAGAGAGCTTGACTCATGCTGAAACTAGATCCGTGGACACATCTGCGACTGCAGTGTCGACTCTCCAAGCTGGAGGATTGAGTTTGGAGTCAGCTAAAGGCGATTGGGCTAGTGAGAGTTTGCAACAGCAGGTTGAAGTAGCCAACAATGCCACAGATCTTCAAGGTCAGCATGATGGTTTAGTCAGTGTGATTAACCATTGTTATAAAATGCGTAAGCAAGCTGATTATTGCCAATATGGCGCAGCATTGCAGTTAACCTATCTAGAGGTATATCGCTCACTGCATCAGCAGCATGTGGCTCAAAAAAATACTGACGATATCAAAGCGCCAGCGTTTATGCAGTTATCAACCTTGTTAAATGATGTTGGTCAATTTGATGAAGCGCTTAAGGTGTGCCAGCAAGCACTTGAATACCAGTTAACTGATGGAACTGTCACTGGGTTTGAAGGGCGAATAAAACGCATCGAAAAAGCTAAAGCTAAAGCGAGCTAATAGGCTAATCAATACTGTTGCATGGATATCAGGTATGATATTCAAAAGGAAAGCGGACCTTGGTTCGCTTTTTTGTTGCTTCAGATCCAATGATTTTAAGGTTTAAAATGATATTAATGACCCGTACATTGACTACAATATTGCTGATAACTGCCACGCTTGTCTTACTTGGCGGGTGTATGCGTACTCCAGAATGGACCTTATTTTATGTGGCTGACCACACGCCTGTGCCGACGCAAATTGTCCTGCAAGAGCATATTTCTGGTTATTACAATTCATTAGAACAATGCCAAGCTAAAGGTGCAGGAATGTTACGCTTACAGGCATCATCATTGCCAGCAGAGAAAGCTTTTGCTTGTGGTGAACAGTGTCAGGTAAATGAACAACAGCAATTACAATGTAAAAGTCAGGTTGTTGGTGCTGTATATGATGCACTTTAAGCAAGATTTTTTTGAACAATTAGACGGATTTTATTCACAAGTTTATCCGCTACCCATCAGCAATCCTCATTGGCTTGGTTGGAGTGATGACGCCGCGAAACTGATTGGATTACAAAAACCTAATAATGAATTGCTGATGCAGTTATCGGCTAACTATGCCGCGCCTGGCGCCAGTTATTATGCGCAAGTATATAGTGGTCATCAATTTGGCGGTTACACTCCCAGATTAGGCGATGGTCGCTCAATTATATTAGGTGAAGCTATTGGCCCTAATGGTGCTTGGGATGTCGCGTTAAAAGGTGGCGGCCCAACACCTTACTCTCGCCAAGGTGATGGCCGGGCAGTAATGCGCTCTGCGGTGCGCGAGTTTTTAGTATCAGAAGCGCTTGCGGCGCTTAATGTGCCCACAAGCCGCGCATTAGCCGTTATCGGTTCCGACTTACCTGTATGGCGTGAAAGCCAAGAAACAGCAGCTATTACGGTACGCCTGGCTAAAAGTCATATTCGTTTTGGTCATTTTGAATATTTTTTTCACAGTGAAAGCGGTGATGCTGGTAAGTTGACTCAATTAGTGAATTTTACGATTCAGCAGCACTTTACCCACTTATCCGCCGATGCTGCGGGTTATAAGCAGTGGTTTTATGAGGTGGTGCAATCTACTGCAAAAATGATTGCCCATTGGCAGTCCATTGGTTTTGCTCACGGGGTAATGAATACCGACAATATGTCGATACTCGGTGACACCTTCGACTTTGGCCCCTTTGCATTTTTAGATACTTTTAAAGAAAACTTTATCTGTAACCACTCTGATCACGAGGGCCGTTATGCATTTGGCCAGCAGCCCGGAGTAGGTCTGTGGAACCTTAAACGTTTAGCCCAAGCACTCTCGCCCATTATTGATGCTGATGATTTAATTGCGGCATTAAATACTTATCAAACTGAATTAGTTAACCAGTATTTAAGCCTAATGCGCGCCAAATTAGGGCTGCCTCAAGCGAGCATTAACTCAAATACATGCACTCAGGCGGCTCAAGCTGAGCTGGATCAGCAAGATTTACAGCTCGTGGGGCAGTTAACTGTTTTACTGGAAGCGAATCAACTTGATTACACCAATAGTTTACGTCGTGTGGGTCAAATTGACCCGAGTAGCTCTTATTGTACTTTACGTGATGATATGGTCGATCTTGCAGGCTTTGATACTTGGTATCAAGCTTATCAAAAGCGAGTGGGTGAAGTGGCAGATGTCAATGCGTGGCAAGGTGATCGCAATAGTGTTAACCCGAAATACATTTTGCGTAATTACCTCGCGCAAGAGGCCATTATTGATATAGAAGAAAGTGGCGATAACAGTAAGTTATTGCAACTCCAACAATTGTTAAGTCGTCCTTTTGACGAACAGCCCGAGATGGAAGATTTTGCTAAACGCCCACCAGAATGGGGGCAAGGCCTAATTATGTCTTGCAGCAGTTAATTGAATTATTTTAGTCGAGTTAATTTATGAAATTATTGTCAGCCCAATTAGATCCCGCAGCATTAAGTCTTATTATTAAAGCTGAGGTGGATTTTGAGCAGTTTGAACGATTTGCAGAACCGCTGGCGGCGGCACTTGATTGCGAAATCCGTGAGCGCCAATGGGGCGCAGATCGCCACCAATGGTTGCTGAACTTTGAAGGCAGTCCTCTATGGTTACATTATGAGTTTTATGGTGATATTTGTTGGATATCTACCGATAGCGCTGCAGAACTAGACGTACTAGCATTTTTGTTAACGCTACTTGCTCCACATATTCAAACGACTAAAGAAGGCATACATGGATAACCGTACTGGCGCAGAATTTCATTTTCAGGCACTGAGACCCGATCTCATTCTTGATGCCATTGAAAGCATTGGTATTTTCCCTGAGACGGGATTATTAGCGCTAAACAGTTACGAAAATAGAGTGTATCAGTTCCGTTGCGACCAAGGGAGGCGCTATGTGGTCAAGTTCTATCGACCACATCGTTGGAGTAATGAGCAAATTCAAGAAGAACATGATTACGCCTTGGCTTTAGCGGCCGAAGATATTCCTATTGCTGTTCCTGTGGTTATCGAGGGTAAAACCTTATTTGAGTATCAAGGTTATCGTTTTGGACTATTCCCCTCTATTGGTGGCCGGGCATTTGAAGTTGATAATTTAGATCAACTCGAATCGGTGGGCCGTTTTATTGGGCGAATTCATCAGTATGGTGCAACACAACCTTTTAAGTACCGTGAATCGCTAACGCCGGAGATTTTGGGAGATGAGTCTTATCGCTATTTACGTGAAAGTGATATGGTTTCAAGCGCGATGCAAACGGCTTTTTTTACCGTAGTTGAGCAGGTCTTAGATAAAGCCAAGCAGATATGGCAGCAACATCGTTTTACGCCTATACGCCTGCACGGAGACTTGCACCCTAGTAATATTTTATGGACCCCAGACGGCCCCGGATTTGTTGACTTAGACGATGCAAGGCAAGGCCCAGCAATACAAGATTTGTGGATGATGTTAACTGGTGATCGCCATCAACAGTTGTTGCAACTTGATATTTTATTAGAAGGCTATCAAGAGTTTTGTGATTTTGATGCTAAACAGCTGGCTCTGATTGAGCCGTTAAGGGCTTTCAGGATGGTGCATTATAATGCGTGGTTAGCCAAACGCTGGCAAGACCCAGCATTTCCAATGAATTTTCCATGGTTTGGTGATATAAAGTACTGGGAACAACAAACGCTAGCGTTTAAAGAGCAGTTATCTACGCTCAATGAACCTCCGCTGAGTTTACCCAGTTTTAATTAACAATATTTCATAATCACTACCTAATCGTATTTAGTTACAAATACAATTAGCTAGCAATTGAGTTACAGGCTAACGCTAGACTATGATAGAGCCAGCGTATTTATATTTTGCCTATTAGAAGGAAGTAAAATGAAAAAAGCATTACTGATGGCTGCTGCACTCTTGCTAGCGCCGATGGCTGCGATGGCTGCCGATTATAAAGAAGGTGTTCATTACACTGTGATTAGTGATGGCCCTGAAACTGCCAAGCCAGAAATTACTGAGTTTTTCTCCTTTTACTGCCCACATTGTTTTAATTTTTCTAAAACTGTGGTGCCTAAAATAGAAGCGACTTTACCTGAAGGCGTAAGCTTTAATCAGGAACATGTTGAGTTTATTGGTCGTGAAATGGGTGTTGAAATGTCTCGCGCATTTGCAGTTGCGCAGCAGCTTAATGTTGAGAAAAAAATGGAAGCAGCTTTGTTTAGCGCTATCCATGAAAAACGTCAGCAGTTCACCCGTCCTGATGATATCAGAGCGATATTTATTGCTAATGGCATAGATGGTAAAGCTTATGATGCCGCAGCAAAATCATTTATGGTGAATGCCAAGATGTCTAAAATGAAGCGTGATACTGAAAATGCGAAAATTTCAGGTGTGCCTTCATTGGTTGTTAATGGTAAATATCGTGTTGAAACAAGCTCAATTAAATCTTATGACGAGTTAATTGATATTGCATATTACTTAACGTCTATGAATAAAAAGTAGTGTTAACTGCTGATATTTTAAAAGGAGCTTAGGCTCCTTTTTTGTTGCCTGAATATTTGTGATTTAAATGCTGGCAAGGGCTAGTCGTCACTTATTCGCCTGTAAAAGAGCTGCTTGGTCGCATTATTTATAGGGAGTGTATTGTGGTGGGTAGCGAGTATTACGTTGCGGCAAAAACGTTAATCAAAAGGCCGTAAGCAAAAAGTGTCAGGCAAAAAAAAACCGTATCTCTATAAAAGACGATACGGAGATGAGTTAAATAACTCTTTTTTACCCTGAGTAACATTAAAGATCCTAACATGGCGTCAAAATATTGGCAAGCGGCATTAAAGTGTCGTTTTTTATTTTTGGATTGATCAACCCAATAAAAAATAGCGTATTGATGAAACTCTTCCGCGGGCACGTGGTCTAATCTTTTGACATTAACCTTGTAGTGGCTCAACTAGAAAACTAAACAAAAAGTGAATAGTCGTGTTAAGTGGTTTTATCGATGCTTTAGACTTCTATCTGTCGAGTTATACATAACTTATTGTCGTTATTTCATCGCAATTTACATATGTTATCTTGTTGGAGGAAATCGTATGAGAAGGTTCCCTGTGTATGCACCTAAATTGATTGTTAAGCATGCGAGGATTTTTTTGAGTGGTGTTATCTGGGTAAAAGACTTAGGGTTACTTGAGTTTGATAAGGGCCGCTTTTTACAGACGAAAAAAAGCCTGCCAAAAGTTAAGCAGGCTATCAGCGAACTAAATGCCTTGATTGAAACACAATCAAAGCAGTATCAATCCATTTAGATTTCGTTATTCAATAAACCAACAAGGCCGTTGACCTTATCACTCCAAGAGTTTAGGTCCTGCTGCAATTGTTGGTTTTTTTGTGTCAATTCTTGCTGCTGTAATACTAATGCTTCATTCTTTTGCTTCTCTTCATCAAGCTCCATTTTTAGTAGCTCAATATTTTCGAGAGTTGCCTGGATTTTGTTTTCCAGTTGGGACAATAATTCAAGGCTCATGGGGAGTCCTATACGTTTCTGGATGGAATCCCGATTCTAGCAGTGACAAGGCCTATAGGAATAGCCTTTAAAACTAAGTGGCTAAAATATATTCAATAAATCGTACTATATTGTACTTTATCTGAGATCGCGCTATTTTCATCTGCCCTCTATGGTAATAAAAGACTTAGTTATGATAATTACTCGACACGATGTCAGTGAGCGAATGAGCAGTATTGTGATCCATAATGATACTGTTTACCTGTGTGGCCAAGTTGCAAATGATAAGTACGCAGACATTAATACTCAAACGGCGAGCATGCTTGAACAGGTTGATCGTTTACTGGCACAAGCTGGTAGCCGACGCGATCATATTTTATCCGCGACTATTTACCTCAAAGACATGACAGATTACGATGCTATGAACCTAGTATGGGATAGTTGGTTGCCAGTGGGCCATGCTCCTGCAAGAGCATGTGTGCAAGCTGCGATTGCGGAGCCGGAATACTTAGTTGAAATATCAGTGATTGCCGCTGTGGTAAACGAGTTATTGCCTTAAGTCAGTGATTAGCCTTAATGGATTCACTTTGATTAATTAGCGCGCGATGAAAATCAGACATGCACTGACAGTTTGTCTGTTGCAATTTGAATAAATATATTGATGCTTGTTACGTTCAATTGACGTATTTTGATTTAGGATATATGGCTGCGACTTGACATTAATCTCTAGCCTCCATAGTCTGCAAGCTCAGTTTTTAAGGTGGTATGCAATGGACATAAAATATAATTTAAAATCAGCGTCAGAGCGCCGCACAGAACCCTTTAAACCAGAAGGTGATGTTGGTTTTGGTCGACTTCGTACTGATCACATGTTTTTAATGGATTACCGTGATGGTCAATGGTGCGATCCGCGCATAGTGCCTTATGGTCCTTTTGAAATGGCGCCAGGTGCAATGACATTGCATTATGGTCAATCGATTTTTGAAGGTGCAAAAGCATTTATGCATGAAGACGGTGAGATTTATACTTTCCGTTTAAATAAAAATGCTGAGCGTATGAATCGTTCTGCCGATATTGTGTGTATTCCAAATATCGATGAAGCGATGCAAGTAAAGGCGATTAATGCCCTTATTGATGTTGATCGTTTGTGGTTCCCGCAGCAAGATGGTGCCTGTTTATACATTCGACCTTTCATTTTTGCCACTGAAGATCGCTTGTCTGTTAGCCCAAGCCAGCAATACACTTTTTGCGTCATGTTAAGCCCATCTGGTGCTTATTATGCTTCTGGGGTTAATAATGGTATTCGCTTATTAATCACGACTAAGTTTCACCGTGCTGTTTCTGGTGGCACGGGAGCGTCAAAGGCTTCGGGTAACTATGCCGCTTCTTTACGTGCAGGCAAAGCGGCAGCTGAATATGGTGCTGCGCAAGTGCTGTATCTAGATTCAACCAACACTCAAATTGAAGAAGTTGGCGCAATGAACCATTTTCATATTTTAAAAGACGGTACGGTAATTATTCCGACATTTACCGATACGATTTTAAAGTCAATCACCTCGCAATCGATTCTTGAGTTGGGCGATTTACTTGGATGTGAAGTGAGGCAAGAAACTGTAATGTTAGATAAGTTTGTTGCTGATATTGAGTCTGGCGAAATTATTGAAGCGGGCGGTTTTGGTACCGCAGCAGTAGTATCACCTGTTAGTTCATATATTTTTGAGGATGGACGCATTATCACAGTCGGTGATGGTAATGTTGGGCCTAATATCAAACGTATCTATAAAGTATTTACTGAGTTACAAAAAGGCCATATTCCTGCACCAGCAGGCTGGGTAAAGCGTATTGAGCGCGTTGCTCCATAGTTTAGCTTATTATGTTCATAATAATAAAAGCTCCCTTGGGAGCTTTTATTTTATCTTAAAAATGACGAGTGTCAGTTTTGTCGTATGTTAATAAAGTCATGCAGTCATCGGCACTTAAGGGTTTACTGAGTAAGAAGCCTTGAACTTGATCACAACCGCCTTCACGTAAGAAATTTAATTGTGCTTGGGTTTCTACGCCTTCAGCAACAACGTTAAGATCTAAACTGTGGGCTAAAGTAATAATCGCGCTAGTGATGGCGGCATCATCAGGGTCTTCAGTGATATCACGCACAAATTCTTTATCAATTTTCAAGGTATCAATAGGGAAGCGCTTTAAATAGCTTAAGCTAGAGTAACCAGTACCGAAATCATCAACAGCAATAGTTAACCCTAGTGCCTTTAATTGCGCCAATATTGCTACAGAATCTTGAGGATTGCCCATGATCATTGATTCTGTTAATTCGAGCTCTAGGGCGCTTGCTGGTAATCCAGAGACGGCTAATGCGACCTCTATGATAGAAATTATATCGGCTTTTAACTGTCTAGCCGAAAGGTTTACCGCGACAGAGATATGCTCAAAACCAAGCGCATGCCATTGTGCCAATTGACTACAGGCTTGGTTAATCGCCCAGTGACCAATCTGGTTAATGATGCCCGTTTCTTCTGCCAGCGGGATAAACTCAACTGGCGAAATAAGCCCTAGCTCTGGACTCTCCCAACGCATTAAGGCTTCAACGCCGATAATCTTTTCAGTTTTAACATCATATTTAGGTTGATAAACCAAATATAATTCGTTGTCTTGAATCGCCTTTTTTAGCCCTGCTTCTAATTGAACATAGCGGGTTGCATATTGGTTTAACTGTTCAGTATAGAATTGGAAATTGTTTCGCCCCAATGATTTAGCATGATACATGGCTGTATCGGCGTACTTAATCAACGATGTAGTATCTTTAGCATCTTCAGGATACAAACTGATACCAATTGACGGTGAGATCGTCAGTACTTTATCGTCTAGTAAGAATGGGGTTTGAAAGGCATGTAACACTTTTTCCGCAATAATAGTGGCCGCTTTAGTTTTAGCCACGCCTTCTAAAATAATGGTAAATTCATCTCCGCCCAAACGAGCAACCGTGTCGCCATCTCGTACAGCATTTTGTAGACGATGGGCGACGGCTTTAAGCAGCAAATCACCAATATGGTGGCCCATTGAGTCGTTAATATGTTTAAATCGATCGAGATCTAAAAATAATAATGCCACGATACTATTGGCGCGATGGGCTTTGGTTACTGCTTGATTTAGTCGGTCTTGAAACAGAGTGCGGTTAGGCAGTCCGGTCAGTGGATCAAAGTTAGCCAATACACGTAAATCTTCTTCAGCTTTTTTACGTGCGGTAATATCAGTAAATACTGCAACAAAGTGACTGGTTTCACCTTTATTATCGATGACTTGGTTGATCTCTAACCATGCAAGAATACCGCGTCGGTCGCGAGTTCGAATATGAATTTCACCAGCCCAATGTTTGTGTCTTAGTAGTTGGGTTTCAACAGCATTATAAAATTCTCGAGACTGCTTACCCATGGTCAAAAATAAGAAGTGCTTACCAACAACATCACGGTGTTTAAAGCCGGTTATACGGCTAAACGCAGGGTTGATTGAACGGATTTGGTAATCCAACTCGCCGACGACAACGGCTTCGTTCATACTGAATAATACTTGTGATGACAGTTTAAGTTCATTTTCGGTAATTTTACGACTCGTAATATCTTTATGTGTTCCCGCCATCCGTATGGGAATATTATTGTGATCACGTTCAACGATTTGGCCCCGGTCTAGTACCCAAGCCCATTCTCCGGGTTTGGTTTCAACACGGTACTCAGCTTCAAAAAACTCACTGTCGCCATTGAGATGCTCGTTAAGCAGTTGTTGAACCCGAGGCTTATCTTCTGGATCAATATTTTTAATCAATAGTTGATCTGTTAATGATAAATTCATCGGCTCAATCATATTAGTGCGATAAACTTTATCGTCCTTAATATTCCAATCCCACATACCGTCGCCAGAAGCCCAAAGCGCTAATTTGAGACGCTCTTCAGATGCGCGGATACTGCTGTCAAACTCGCGTTGTTTAGCTCGTTTTTTCTTTCTAGTCGAAAAAATCCAAATAATAATAAATAACCCAAATATGGTATAAAGTGCATAGGCCATCTTGGTCATGTAAATAGGCGGGATGACTGATACATTTACATTTAGTGTATATTGACTGTATCTATTGGTTCCCAAAGCATGGCGAACCATTAAGGTGTACTCACCCGGCGGCAAGTTCGTATAAGTGATGTCATTGCCGTTAGATAACTCATGCCAATCACTATCATAGCCGTCTAAAAAGTAACTAAAACGGTTTAATCCAGGGTAATTAAAATTGAGTGAGCCGATTTCAAAACTGATCAGTTGTTGTTCATAAGGCATGACAATGTGAGGTGCATGGCTTAAGTCGAGAATAGGATGCTGGTCTTCACCTACGGTGTATTTCGTTAGCGCCAGTTTATTCTCCGCTCTCTGAGTGGGAATTGTGCTGGGGTTAAACTGATTAAGCCCTCTAATACCGCCAAACCATAAGGCGCCATTCGCCTCTTTAAATTTGGCAGTACCATTAAACTCGTTAGCTTGTAGACCTTCGAATTTATTATAGGAAATAAAGCTCTGAGTACTTGGAGTAAATCGTGAAATCCCTGAGTTAGTGCTGAGCCACAAATCGTGAGCGTCATCTTCTAAAATGGCATAAACCGTATTGCTACTGTTATCCGCGTTAACGTCCATCCGTTCAAATTTAAATGTACCGTATTCAATCGTTAGCTTGTCTATACCACCATGGGTTGCTACCCAAAAATCACCGTTATCGGCCAGTAAAAAGTCTCTAACACGGTTATCACTAATGCTGTAAGGATTTTCTGGGTCGTGATTTAACAACACTAATTGTTGCGCTTCAGCAGAGAGCCTAACGACACCGCCCATGGTGCCTAGCCATAAATAACCTTGGCTAAAATAGAGCTTAATAATCTGGTATTTATAGGGTGAAAAGTCATCTTGAAAGCCAAAGTTATAAGCCATCATAGTGTGACTATATTCAGAGATGAAATATAACCCCTGTGAACTTGCTATCCATAAACGGCCTTTGTCATCAATGGTTAAACTGCGAAATTTGGTATCGGTACTAAATTGCTCATTGTTAGGTTTTACTTGTTTGAGGGTGTTGTTGTTATCGAGAGTAAACAGTCCTATATTTGTGGCAAACCACAGTAAACCTTGGTTATCTTGCACTATGTCGTGTACTACAAACGATAACTCTTCTGCTGGTATTGCTAATGTTTTAGCAAATAATTCATTAATATAGTGATATTGATGGTCATTAGGAGCTAAATATTTAAGCCCTGCACCATCAGTACCAACCCAAAGGCGTTGCTGCTTATCGCGAAAAATAGCCCGGATCATGTTTGCCATGCCTGGGGTATCAGTTTGGTAATCGTAGAGATGGCTAAAATATTGATTGGTAAGAGAGAGTTTATCAATTCCTGAATAACCAGTGCCAATCCATAAGGTGCCATTTGGATCAAGCATTAGGTTTTGCAGATTATTAGCACTGATGGTATTGAGGGTTTGCGGATTATACTTGTAATGCCTGCTATGCCATTGTTCATCAAAAAAATCCAGCTGAAAAAGGCCATTGTTATTGCCGATAGCAAAAATCTGATTGGCATTAATCACCACAAAGTCTGCAATATTACGGTTGTATCCGTAACTATTTTCATTTGTCCAAATGAGTTCTTTTTCATGGGTATCAAGATTGTAGCGCCAAATTTGATTATTAATCGCTAACCAAACTGAATAGATTGAGCTCGATTTAATTTGATTTACTGTCATATTGACCGGAATATCAAGTCGAATGATAGTGTTACTGTCGATGGCAAATATGCCATGCGCTTGAGTACCGACAACAATGTACTTATTGTCGATGTTAGCGATACTGGTAATTTCAGGAGCAATGTTATTGCCTAGGCTAACGGAGGTTATTTTTTCTGTTTTTAGCGAGAGAATGTAAAGACCTGAACGTGTGCCGATCCAAAGGGTATCACCGATAACATCAAGTTTGGTCACCTGAAGATCTAGCAAGCCTTGAGCTTTTTTAAACTGAGTAAATTTGCCTGTGGTTAAATTTAACCTATTGAGACCATTATTGAGAGTACCGACCCATAAATCGCCGTCAGGTGACTGCAAAATATCAGTGATAAAATTGCCTGAAATAGAGTTAGTGCTTTTTTGTTGTTTCAAATACAAGCTAAAGTCTACACCATTATAACTGTGCAGACCGTCTTGAGTACCTATCCATAGCATTCCCGCACTGTCCATGAAAAGGCGAGTAATAGAGTTTTGATTTAGGCCATCCTTGGTATCAAAGTGCTCAAATTTTACTTCAGTTAGGCTGTCATAAGGAGCATTTTTTTGCGCTGCAACAGACACTGAGAAACTCAATGTAATGACCAAAATTAGCCAGTGTGTTGCAAGCGTTAAGGCACGAAAATTCAAATTTCACCTATAAACATTTCATTGGAAGGCTGCGAAAAATTTTAATTATGTTAACAATGATATGCTAATTTAAGCTTTGCAGATTCAGTTGTTAACTAATTTTATCAATTGAGTTATCTGAAAACTATTTTATTTCTAAAACTGACAGTTTTACATGCTCAACGCAACAGAAAATCGTCATTTGTCGACTTTCTGACAATTAAACCTATCCAATATCCCTATTACTGTTGGTAAACTTTTATTATGTCATCAATTTGCTGGTCTTTATCTAACCAGAGCTGATTTAACCAGCGCTGAAATTCGACACGGTTTTCAGGGCTTGAAAAGTAAATTTCTGAATCCACTTTAGGCACGGGTAGCGTTTCAACACGCATAACCACTTTTTTAGTGCGCCCATGCATGACATTGGCTAATACTTTTTCTGACGTTTCTGGATACACTAAAGTGATATTGAGCAGTCCGGTAAATTGTTCGCCCATTGCTGAAAGTGTAAAAGCGATACCGCTCGCTTTAGGACGTAACAAATGGCGATAAGGTGAGTTTTGACGCAGGCGTTTTTCTTCGGTAAACCGACTCCCTTCGACATAATTAATAATGGATGTCGGCATGTGCTTAAATCGTTCACAAGCTTTGCGGGTTGTTTGAAGATCTTTGCCTTTTAATTTAGGATTTTTTTTCAGTTTGGCAGCACTGGTGCGATCCATAAATGGCATATCGAGTGCCCAGCAACCTAGACCCATAATGGGCACATAGATGAGTTCTTTTTTTAAAAAGAATTTCAACATTGGAATGTGGTTACGCAATAAGTATGTTTGGGCTGCTATATCGAAACCACTAACATGATTACTGATCAATAAATACCAGCCATTAGGGTCAAGTTTATCTAGACCTTCGACGTCCCATTCTATATTTGAGATTAAATATAAAATACCACCATTGCATGTTGCCCACGCCCACATGAATCGGTTCATTATTCGCGTTAACAGTCGACGAACGGGCAAGAAAGGCAGTAATAATTTTACCACCCCACCAATGGTCAATAAGGTGCTCCATATTGCGGTATTGATGATCAATAGTGACAGACTAATAATAAACAGTATCGGACCTGGTAGAAAAGACAGCATTCCTTGTTATACCTCTTGCTTTGCTTGCGAAGAAAATTCCTGTAACTGTAAATCTTTTTTAAGCCAAAGCTGATTGAGCTGCTCTTGAAATTCAATTTTAAACTCACGATCTTTTAGGTAATCACCTCGCATCTTCTGAGGAATATCAGTGATTTTGATGTCGACTCTCACCTCAGACAACCCGCCACTGATATATTGCCAATATGTGGGTACCGTATCAGGGTAATATATAGTGACATTAACCAGCTTGTTAATGTGTTCACCCATGGCTGAGAGAGCAAACGCCATACCACCAGCTTTAGGTTTTAAAAGATGTTGAAAAGGTGATGCTTGTTTATCGTGTTTAGCTGCAGTAAAACGCGTACCTTCAACAAAGTTCATTATACTCACAGGCTTAGTTTTAAATTTTTCACATGCTTTACGTGTGATTTCAATGTCTTTCCCTTTCAATTTAGGGTTTTTGCGCAATTGTGATGTGCTATAACGGCGCATAAAAGGAAAGTCTAATGCCCACCAAGCCAAGCCTAGTACGGGCACAAAAATCAGTTCTTGTTTTAGGAAAAACTTTAAAAAGGGGATCTTGCGATTAAATACTCGTTGTAAAATGAGGATGTCGACCCAGGATTGATGGTTAGCAATAACCATATACCACTCTTGTTCCGAAAATGATTGATCACCTGTAACGCGAATACGCATCGGATGAAAAATAGCTTCGATGACGGTATTGACGCTAATCCAAGCTGTGGCGCAATTATCAAGAATATAGCTGCAGATTTTTTGGCAAATACCAATAGGGATCAATTTTACAAAACTAAATGCTAAGATCGGGATGGTCCAAAAAATGGTATTAATGACATAACATAAGAATGCGATTGAACCTTTGATTTTCGAAAGCAGCGACATTTGTATCTCCTATTAAACGGAGTGCTATGTTACTCGTAGTCGCTGTTTTGCTCAATCAATACGATAGGTTAAATTACGCTTATTGCTGATTCAATTTTGCCAGTAATCGGTCCATTGCCCTATAGCCAAGGGCTTGAGCAATATGACTGCGTTCGGTGGTTGGTGATTGCTGTAAGTCGGCAATGGTGCGAGATACCCGTTGAATACGATGAAAACTGCGAACAGACAACCCTAAACTCACCACACTTTGCTCCAAAAAAGCCAAATCTGCTTGAGTTATCCCGCCGTCTTGTTTGAGTTGTTTTGGGCTTAATTCACTATTCAATACTCCAGACCGGTTGAGTTGTCGATCGCGTGCTTGTTTAACCCGTTTAGCGATTTCAACGCTGGACTCACTGGGTTGATGTTGTTGGGTTAAGGTGCCAGCTGGCAGTTTGGGTACATCAACGGTTAAATCGAAACGATCCAAAAAAGGTCCCGATAGACGTGATAAGTAACGTTGAATTTGATCAGGGGTAGAACGAGTACGTTCCGTATCGCCACAGGGGCTGGGGTTCATTGCCGCGATGAGTTGAAATCGACTCAAAAAAGTCAGTTTAGCGGCTGCGCGTGATATCTCAACTTGACCGGTTTCTAGTGGCTCTCGCAGGCAATCTAATACTTTTCGAGGGAACTCAGCTATTTCGTCAAGAAATAATATACCACGGTGAGCCAACGATATTTCCCCAGGTTTTGGATGACTGCCACCACCAATAAGCGCAATCGATGATGACGTATGATGCGGCGAGCGAAAAGGGCGGTTAAGGAAACTTTGTGGTTTAATATGTAATCCGGCGACAGAGTGAATGGCAGCCACTTCAATGGCCTCATCGTAGGTGAGTTTGGGTAATAGTGGGATAATTCGATTAGCTAACATGCTTTTTCCTGTGCCAGGGGGGCCTATGAATAGCATGTTATGTCCCCCGGCAGCTGCGATTTCTAATCCTTGTTTGGCTTGATATTGACCAATGACATCGCTCATGCAAAGTGATGATTGCTGTTGCGGCTCTTCTTCAATCCACTCGGGGAGAGTATCGAGTAAAGGTAATTGTGCTTGACCGTGTAGAAATGCAGCTAAGTTTTGTAAGTGGGCGACAAAATAACTGTGATGATAGCCAACGAGCTCTGCCTCATGGCGATTTTCGATAGGCATAAAGAAATGATGCTGATCGTTACGGGCGGCAATAATGGCAGGTAACAAGCCACTGCAAGGGCGAATTTGACCGGAAAGAGCCAGTTCACCGACAAATTCACATTGATGTAATGCTTTGGCTGGGACTTGATTTGATGCTGCGAGAATCCCAACGGCAATAGGCAAATCATAGCGACCGCCTTGCTTAGGTAAATCTGCTGGCGCTAGGTTGACAGTGATCCGTCGTTGCGGGAACTCAAATCCTGCATTAATTAACGCGCTTCTGACCCGCTCTTTAGCTTCTTTAACTGACGTTTCTGGCAATCCCACCAGATTAAATGCTGGTAAACCATTACTTAAATGGACTTCAACTGTGACTCTCGGCGCTTCTACACCGCAACTCGCTCGGGTAAATACACAGGCAATCGCCATTAACAATTCCTTTTGTTTGAATAATATACAAATCAACACGTGATTATAGTCTAGCAGCGATGTGTTTTTTTGCGTGATAAAGCCCAAATAACTCAGATATAATTATGCTGGCACGCTAGTTTAAATCACTGATGTTGAGTAGAATACCGCGGCTTTATAGTACGAGAGGCTTGTTAATCAATAGGCCTTTTGCTGTGAAACGCTATAATCATATTCCATCTGTCGTTATTTCTATTTGTATTGAATCATTAGCTTTATTGATTTTTTATTTAAATCAATCGCTTTGGTTTTACATTTACCCATTTTGTAACAATGATATGTCCATACATTCCTGATATTTTGGCTAGTATTCAGGTAAAGGTAAACTATGAGCCTCTCTGATAATTTAGTCATCATCTTGTGCCTCATCGGCATTAGTTGTTTTTTTTCTATGTCCGAAATTGCCCTTGCGGCGTCGCGTAAAATTCGTCTGCAATTAATGGCTGATGAGGGCGACTTACGTGCAGCCAAAGTGCTGAAACTTCAAGCTCATCCCGGTAGTTTTTTTACCGTTGTCCAAATCGGCCTCAATGCGGTGGCGATCATGGGCGGTATCGTTGGAGAGTCTGCTTTTAGACCTCATTTTGAACAACTATTGTTACCTTTATTAGGCAACGAATGGGGTTTACAACTGAGTTTTGTGTGTTCATTTATCACAGTTACATCCTTATTCATTCTATTTGCTGATTTAATGCCGAAGCGGATTGCCATGGTGATCCCTGAGCAAGTCGCGGTCACTTTTGTGATGCCGATTATTTTGTGTATTAAAGTGTTAAAACCTTTCGTGTGGATTTTTAATGGCCTGGCCAACGCGATTTTTAAATTGTTGCAAGTGCCTACAGCGCGAAACGATCAAGTTACTCATGATGATATTTACGCCATGATGACCGCAGGTACTGAAGCTGGTGTAATGGATAAAGGTGAGCAGCAAATGATGGAGAACGTGTTTGAAATGCAGTCGGTATCGGTAACCTCTGCAATGACGGCGCGTGAAAGTTTAGTGTATTTCTTACTGCAAGATAGTGAAGAAGTCATCAAACAAAAAATTGCTAAGAATCCACATAACAAGTTTATTGTTTGTGATGGCCAACTGGACATGATCAAAGGTTTTGTTGATGCCAAAGAGTTGCTCATTAGGGTGATTAACGGCGAGAACATCACCCTAAAAGGCAGTACCTTAGTGCATAACTGTCTGATCATTCCTGATACGTTGACCTTGTCTGAGTCGATGGAATATTTTAAGAATAATCGTTCCGACTTTGCGGTGGTCATGAACGAGTATGCTTTAGTTGTCGGCATTGTGACCACTAATGACTTACAAAGCGCCGTGATGGGGGCGTGGTCATTACACGAAAGTGAGGAGCAAATAGTGGCTCGTGATGGCAATTCTTGGTTAGTCGATGGTGTGACGCCTATCACTGATGTGATGCGCGCTTTTAATATTGAAGCCTTTCCGCATAATCAAAATTACGAAACCATTGCTGGTTTTATGATGTATATGTTGCGCAAAATTCCTAAACGGACTGATTTTGTCAATTACGCGGGTTATAAGTTTGAGGTAGTCGACATTGATTCATATAAAGTGGACCAATTACTGGTTACTCGTTTAGATATTGAGATGCCACCTCTACCTTAAGTATCGTCTATCCGCTTAAGCCTAAGTCGCCTCGGTACGATTAAATGATGTCTAAGAACGCACTAATGATTGGATCATTGGTGCGTTTTTCTTTGCAGCAACAGCCTAATTCAAAAGGAGGAATCGGCACCGGTGACCATAAGGTTTGGATACGTTCTCGCACCGGACTGTTGTGGATCACCGCTTCTGGGCTAATACCAACCCCACAACCGAGTGCGACCATAGAGACAATCGCTTCCTGACCGGATACTTGAGCATAAATATTGGGTTTAATCCCCATCTGCTTAAACCATAAATCGATTCTTTTTCTGCCGGGACCATGGTCCGGTACGATATAAGGTAATTTAGCCCAGTCAATTTTTGGCTGATTGACCCATTGCTGAACTTGGCATTGTATTGTGGGTGCAATGACAGAAATCGGTACTTTATCAATCGGGGTAAAATGCAAACTGCTGGGGAGCACCTCTGGCAATGCAATAATGGCAATATCAGCACGATTCTTTTGAATTTGGCCGACTGCATTTGCCGGATCTCCGGTGTTGAGATTGATGTCTACATGGGGATGTTCACGTCTAAAGCGATCTAACAGTGCCGGTAAATGGCTGTAAGCTGCGGTCACCGAACAATACAGATTAAGATTACCGCGTAACACCTGCTGATTGGGATCAATCCGACTGCGTAGTTGGGTCCATTGCGCTAAAGTTTGCTCCGCAAAACCTTTAAATTCAATGCCTGCATGGGTAATAGTGACACTGCGATTGTCACGCTCGAACAATTTACTGCCTACTTCTTCTTCTAAACGCTGTAGAGCACGGCTTAACGTCGAGGGACTGACATGAGATTGCTCTGCAGTTTTGGCAAAATGCAGGCTATCGCACAAGTGTAAATACAATTTAAGTGAGCGAATATCCATAACAGTACCTTAAAGCACAAATTCAGTTGAGTATGAGGTTCATTAGTCCATGTTGCATTAATTGCAACGTGACGTCCCGAATATATCATTTTAAGCAATCATATGCATGCGCTATAGTGATTTCAATCACAACGCTTAAGGTCGCTGACTTATAAGATGTTGAGTCCCAAATTATTAAATTTTAAAGGTGGTATCAGATGGCTAACTATTTTAACTCTCTGAATTTACGTCAACAATTAGCTCAACTAGCACAATGCCGCTTTATGGACCGTACTGAATTCAGTGATGGTTGCCAATATATTAAAGATTGGAATATCGTTATTTTAGGTTGTGGCGCACAAGGCCTTAACCAAGGTTTAAACATGCGAGACTCAGGGCTGAACATTTCTTTTGCCTTGCGTCCGCAAGCGATCGCTGAAAAGCGTGCCTCATGGCAAAAAGCGACCGATAATGGTTTTAAAGTCGGCACCTTTGAAGAGCTTATTCCTGCAGCTGATTTAGTGTTAAACCTAACACCAGACAAGCAACATACTAATGTTGTTAATGCGGTTATGCCATTAATGAAACAAGGTTCTACGCTATCTTATTCACATGGTTTCAATATTGTTGAAGAAGGCATGCAAGTTCGTCCAGACATTACTGTTGTTATGGTTGCACCTAAGTGTCCAGCGACAGAAGTTCGTGAAGAATATAAGCGTGGTTTTGGCGTACCGACCTTGATTGCTGTCCATCCAGAAAATGATCCTAATGGTGACGGTGTAGCCATTGCTAAGGCTTATGCTAGTGCAACAGGTGGCGACCGTGCCGGTGTATTAATGTCCTCGTTTGTGGCTGAAGTTAAGTCAGACTTAATGGGCGAGCAGACCATTTTATGTGGCATGTTACAAACGGGTGCCATTTTAGGCTACGAGAAAATGGTCGCTGACGGTGTTGAACCTGGTTATGCCGGCAAGTTAATTCAACAAGGTTGGGAAACGGTTACCGAAGCACTTAAGCACGGCGGCATTACCAACATGATGGACCGCTTATCTAACCCAGCAAAAATCAAAGCATTTGATATGGCTGAAGAGTTAAAAGTTATCCTTAAGCCATTATTCGAAAAACACATGGATGACATTATTAGCGGTGAGTTTTCTCGCACTATGATGGCAGACTGGGCAAATGATGACGCTAACTTACTGCGTTGGAGAGCGGAAACTAACGAAACCGCATTTGAAAATGCGCCAGTGTCATCTGAACATATTGATGAGCAAACCTACTTCGATAAAGGTATTTTCTTAGTGGCGATGATCAAAGCCGGTGTTGAGCTGGCATTTGATACCATGGTTGCCGCAGGGATTGTTGAAGAGTCTGCTTACTATGAGTCGTTACATGAAACCCCTTTGATTGCGAATACTATTGCACGTAAGCGTTTATACGAAATGAACGTAGTGATTTCGGATACGGCAGAATACGGTTGTTACTTGTTCAACCATGCTGCCGTGCCAATGTTACGTGATTATGTGAATGCCATGCCAGCGGCATATTTAGGTGCAGGGCTGGATGTTTCATCAAATGGTGTTGATAACAAACGTTTGATTGAAGTGAATGAGCAAATTCGTCATACCGACGTTGAATTCATTGGCGCAGAATTACGCGGTTACATGACCGACATGAAAGGCATTGTGGAAGCGAACTAAGTACTAATTACCAAGTGTTTAATTGAACTGATGTTGTACCTGTTCAGAGTTTTGGCTGGAAATACAGCTCCGTTGTCGGACAGGCATCAATCGAAACGCCTTTATCCTCCTGATTGAGGCGTGGGGAAAACAAATAGTTAGAGTGAGTTCAACTTGATTATGTCGTTGAACTCATAGGTTAAGTTTTTGTTGTTGTTTGCATTGTCTCGGCAGGGAAGCTGAATTTTTTTTATAAAGACAATTTATTAGTTGTGCTAAGTAAATCTTTTATGGTACTTGTTAGTAATACCGTAACGTTATTTGAACATAACTAAACAAATTATTTACTAGAAACTTAGGATACAGTCTAAAACATGCTAAACCATGCAGCCATGCTCATTCTCGTAATTATTACCGTAGTGATTATTAAGTCACAGCGGGGGTGGCGTTTGGCAACTAGACTGACCTAAGAGTCAAACAGATTGCAAAAACCCCCGCTCCGAAAGGACCGGGGGTTTTTTAGTTTTAGGCTTAAAGAAAAACAACCACACAGTAGAGCAGCAGAACCATTGACGAAGTAGAGAGCAACATATGGAAGCAGGACAGAAAATGCGCGGCGCGGATGCAGTAATCAAAGTACTAGCAGCACATGGTGTGACAACCGTATTTGGTTATCCTGGCGGAGCGATTATGCCAATCTACGATGCCCTTTATGGCGGTCCGGTAGAACACTTGCTTAGTCGTCACGAACAAGGTGCTGCGTTTGCTGCTGTAGGGTATGCCCGCGCCAGTGGTAAAACCGGAGTGTGCTTTGCCACCTCAGGTCCAGGAGCCACGAATCTCATCACTTCACTTGCCGATGCTTTACTTGATTCAGTGCCATTAGTTGCCATAACCGGTCAAGTGTCTACTAGTGTTATTGGTACTGACGCATTTCAAGAAATCGATGTATTAGGTATGTCGTTATCATGTACCAAACATAGCTTTATGGTCACCGACATCAACGAGTTAATCCCAACGTTATATCGCGCATTCGAAATCGCTGCAGAAGGACGTCCTGGTCCTGTATTAGTTGATATCCCAAAAGACATCCAACTTGCGGCATTAGAATACAGAACACCGCTTCAAAGCGTTGCTGATGAGTTACAACCTCAGATAAGCGATTTAGATGCAGCTGCAGAGTTAATTAAGCAGGCTAAAAAACCTATGTTATACGTTGGCGGTGGTGTGGGGATGGCGGGTGCTGTTGCGCATTTACGTCAGTTCATCGACACCACGGGTATCCCATCGGTAGCGACGTTAAAAGGCTTGGGCAGTATTGCACATGGGACTAAAGGTTATTTAGGCATGTTGGGTATGCATGGTGGTAAAGGTGCCAACCTTGCCGTGCAAGAATGTGATTTATTGATGGTTGTCGGTGCACGTTTTGATGACAGGGTTACTGGCCGCCTTGCCAGTTTCGCTTGTAATGCCAAAGTATTGCATTTAGACATCGATGCCGCCGAAATTGGCAAGTTACGCCAAGCGGATGTCGCCATTGCCGCCGAGTTGAGCATAGTGTTGCCAGCATTAACTGCGGCGGTAGCAGATAAGCTTGATATTGGTCAGTGGCAAGCAGATGTTGAGGAGTTGTCTCGAAAGCATCAATGGGATTATCACCATCCAGGTGATTTAATTTATGCGCCAGCGATGTTACGTCGTTTAGCCAATAAATTACCGGAAGACAGCGTAGTTGCTTGCGATGTCGGCCAGCATCAAATGTGGGTTGCACAGCACATGTGGTTCCGCCGCCCTGAAGATCATTTAACCAGCGCAGGGTTAGGCACTATGGGCTTTGGTTTACCTGCTGCCATTGGTGCCCAAGTCGCACGCCCTGATGCGACTGTGGTTACTGTCTCTGGTGATGGCTCGTTTATGATGAATGTCCAAGAGTTAACCACCATTAAACGCCGTAAATTACCGGTGAAAATCTTACTGATTGATAACCAAAAACTGGGTATGGTTAAGCAATGGCAACAGCTATTTTTTGAAGAACGTTACAGTGAAACAGACTTATCTGATAACCCTAACTTTGTCCTTATGGCGTCGGCATTTGATATCCCTGGCCGAACCATTACGCGTGCGGATCAAGTCGAGCAAGGATTAGATGATATGTTAAACAGTAGCGGTCCTTACATGCTGCATGTATCGATTGATGATATTTTTAACGTATGGCCTTTAGTACCGCCAGGTGCGAGCAATAGTGACATGATGGACCAAATGGAGAAGCAAACATGATGCATGCATTAGAAATAACCGTTCAGCAACGCCCCGAGGTACTTGAACGCGTGCTCCGTGTGACTCGCCATCGTGGATTTAAAGTCACTCAAATGCAGGTGCGCATCAACGACGACACCAGCATGGCGGTCGACTTATGGGTTGAGGCCGAACGCGGCATTGAATTGTTAAGTACCCAGTTAGATAAACTCATTGATGTGATGCATTGTAAAGTTTTGCCAGCAGTGTCACTGGATCAAGCAGCAAACAGTTAAGCTTTTTTATCACTCTTTATTAGAACGTTATCCATGATCAAATCGGTAACGCGCCCCACATTAAACAAGGATATTTGCAATGCCAAAATTACGTTCAGCAACCAGTACCGAAGGCCGCAACATGGCAGGCGCCCGCGCACTATGGCGTGCCACTGGCGTAAAAGAAAATGATTTTGGTAAGCCCATTATTGCCATTGCCAATTCGTTCACCCAGTTTGTACCGGGTCATGTACATTTAAAGAATATGGGCTCATTGGTTGCTGGCGCGATTGAAGAGGCGGGCGGTATTGCCAAAGAGTTCAATACTATTGCCGTTGATGATGGTATCGCCATGGGTCATGGCGGCATGTTGTACAGCTTACCGTCTCGTGAGTTAATTGCAGATAGTGTTGAATATATGGTCAACGCTCATTGTGCCGATGCATTAGTGTGCATTTCTAACTGCGATAAAATTACCCCAGGCATGTTAATGGCAGCGCTGCGATTAAATATCCCAGTGGTATTTGTGTCCGGTGGCCCAATGGAAGCAGGTAAAACCAAGTTATCTGATCAAATTATTAAACTTGATTTAGTCGATGCCATGGTTGCCGGTGCAGATTCTAATGTCAGTGATGAAGACAGCAAGCAAATTGAACGCAGTGCTTGCCCTACATGTGGCTCGTGCTCAGGTATGTTTACTGCTAATTCAATGAACTGTTTGACCGAGGCCTTAGGTTTGTCTTTACCGGGTAATGGCTCAATGCTTGCAACTCATGAAGACCGTCGTGAATTATTTTTAGAAGCAGGTCGCCGGGTGATGATGCTGGCTGAACGTTATTACAAGCATGATGATGAAACTGCCTTGCCACGTAATATTGCGTCATTTAAATCATTTGAAAATGCCATGGTATTAGATGTTGCCATGGGCGGTTCATCTAATACTGTGTTGCATTTAGTCGCCGCAGCGCAAGAGGCGGAAATTGACTTTACTATGGCGGATATTGATCGCATATCGCGCTTAGTGCCTCATCTATGTAAGGTTGCACCATCAACGCCTAAATATCATATGGAAGATGTTCACCGTGCTGGTGGGGTAATGGGGATTTTAGGCGAGTTAGATAGAGCAGGTTTAATCCATAACGATGTACCGCATGTGGCCGCAGACAATGGTGGTGATTTAAAATCAGTCTTAGCTAAGTACGACATTAAACAAACTAACGATCCAGATGTAATCCGCTTTTTTAGTGCCGGCCCTGCTGGTATTCCCACCACGAAAGCATTCAGCCAAAATTGTCGTTGGGACAGTGTTGATGATGATCGTGAAAATGGCTGTATTCGTTCGCGTGAGTTTGCCTTTAGCCAAGAAGGGGGCTTAGCCGTATTGTCAGGTAATGTGGCCGTTGATGGTTGTATTGTGAAAACCGCAGGGGTAGACGAGTCTAACTTAACCTTTGTTGGTAGCGCTCGAGTGTATGAAAGCCAAGACGATGCGGTAGCCGGTATTCTCGGTGGCGAAGTCGTTGAAGGTGATGTAGTGGTTATCCGCTATGAAGGCCCTAAAGGTGGCCCGGGTATGCAAGAAATGCTCTATCCAACAACCTACTTAAAATCACGTGGTTTAGGCACTAAATGTGCGTTAATTACCGATGGGCGTTTTTCCGGTGGTACTTCAGGTTTATCGATTGGTCATGTGTCACCAGAAGCGGCGTCAGGTGGCACCATTGCACTTATCGAGAACGGCGATCAAATTGCCATCGACATTCCCAAGCGTAGCATTCAGCTTAATATCAGCGATAAAGAGCTTGCTCAGCGTCGCACTGCGATGGATGCCAAAGGTCCGCTAGGTTGGAAGCCGGTTGCTCGTGAACGTTATGTATCATTAGCGCTTAAGGCGTATGCATTATTGGCCACCAGTGCTGATAAAGGTGCCGTTCGCGATCGCGCTAAGCTGGAGGGGTAATATGTTGGCTTTGGCGTCTCAAACTCAATTAGATTTAGCGCATTATTATTTACAGAAAATTTTGCTGTCGTCTGTTTATGATGTGGCTAAAGTGACGCCATTGTCGAGCATGAATAAATTGTCTGCTCGCTTTGGTTGTCAGGTGTATTTAAAGCGTGAAGATATGCAGCCTGTGCATTCGTTTAAAATACGTGGTGCCTACAACCGTATCGCAGCGTTAACTCAAGATGAGTGCGATAGAGGTGTGGTGTGCGCATCAGCGGGCAATCACGCTCAAGGGGTAGCTATGTCTGCTGCCAGTCGCGGTATTGATGCCGTAATTGTAATGCCTAGTACCACGCCAGATATTAAGATTGATGCGGTGAAACGCTTAGGTGGCAATGTGGTCCTTCATGGGCAGGCGTTTGATCAAGCCAATGACTATGCCAAAAACCTCTCGGCAACAGAAGGACGGGTGTATATCGCCCCATTTGATGACGAAGCGGTTATTGCCGGACAAGGCACTATTGCTCAAGAAATGGTACAACAACAACGCGATATTGAAATCGTGTTTGTGCCTGTTGGCGGTGGTGGTTTAATTGCCGGTATTGCGGCCTATTACAAAGCTGTGATGCCGCAAGTTAAGATCATTGGGGTTGAACCCGAAGACGCTGCTTGCTTAAAGGCGGCACTCGAAGCTGATGAACCAGTAACTTTGGCTCAAGTGGGGTTGTTTGCTGACGGCGTAGCGGTTAAGCGGATTGGTACTGAGCCATTTCGTTTAGCGCGTGAATACGTTGATGAAGTGGTTACCGTCACTTCTGATGAAATTTGTGCCGCAGTAAAAGATATTTTTGAGGATACCCGCGCGATAGCCGAACCCGCTGGAGCCTTGTCGATTGCGGGGCTTAAAAAGTACATGGCGCAACAGGGTGACTCTATCGATGCCCCCAAAAAAGTAGCGGCTATTCTCAGTGGTGCTAACGTCAATTTTCATAGTTTACGTTATGTGTCTGAACGTTGTGAATTAGCTGAGCAAAAAGAGGCGGTATTAGCGGTTAAAATACCTGAAAAACCAGGCAGTTTTTTACGTTTTTGTGAGTTACTTGATAAACGAGTGATGACCGAGTTTAATTACCGTTTTAGCAGTCGTGATATTGCAGTGGTATTTGCGGGTATTCGTCTCACTGGCGGCCAAGCAGAACTCAGTGAGATCATTGCTAAGTTAGAGTCTGAAGGCTTTGAAGTTCAAGACTTATCCCAAGATGAAACCGCTAAATTACACGTGCGTTATATGGTCGGTGGTCACCCACTTGAGCCATTAGAAGAGCGCTTATTTAGCTTTGAGTTTCCTGAGCATCCCGGGGCATTGCTGAAGTTTTTAACCACTTTACAGAGCAAATGGAATATCAGTTTATTTCATTACCGTAACCATGGTGCAGCCTTTGGTAGGGTGTTAACCGGTTTTGAAGTACCGGCTAAAGATGACGTCGCGTTTGCGCAATTTTTAATGGAGCTCGGTTTCGTTTATCAAGAAGAAACCCACAGTCCGGCTTATCAGTTATTTTTAAATAGTGCGAAAGCAAAATCATAATTCATTTTTAACTGACCTGAAATCGGGATAAGAGATGAAGATATGATATTAAAGATCATAGGCTTAGACGTTTATCACTATCAAACTTGTCATTTGTTTTACTAACAAGGCGAATTGCGCGTCAATAGCGGGTCTATGGCAAGTTAATTCAACACCGTTAGCAAGACAAAAGGCTGTTTGGGAGGCGTTTGTTATCCCTAGTTCAGGTTAACTACCTTTCTTAGGTGATTTAGTGCCTCAATGTGGTATTGTCAGTACGCCTAAAACGAAAAAATATTCGTGGGTCTGTAGAAACGATTACCAACAAGTGAATGTTGATTTATTTTGCTGCAACTGATTGGTATGTTTTGCTTTATATGTAGGGTAAATTTTTCCAGATTCATATTGAGTTATGAATTTTAGACCTCATTTTAAGGAGACATTGATGTTACCCGTGCCAACAATTCCAGTTTTTATGCCACCGCGCAGAATCTTAATGGGCCCAGGCCCATCTGATGTGTATCCCGAAGTGCTTGCGGCACAATCAAGGCCGACTATCGGTCACCTTGACCCATTATTTGTCGGCATGATGGATGAGCTCAAAAGCTTAATTCAATATGCTTTTCAAACTAAAAACGAAATGACTTTAGCGGTATCAGCACCAGGCAGTGCCGGTATGGAAACCTGTTTTGTCAATTTAGTTGAGCCAGGCGAAAAGGTCATCGTATGTCGTAATGGGGTGTTTGGTGAGCGCATGCGTCAAAACGTTGAACGAGTTGGCGGTGTAGCAGTTGTTGTCGACAATGAATGGGGCGAACCTGTATGCCCAGATAAAGTTGAAGCAGCACTCGTGGCGCATCCTGATGCAAAATTTCTCGCATTTGTGCATGCCGAAACTTCAACAGGTGCACTGTCTGATGCGAAAACCTTGTGCACCTTAGCGCAATTACATGACTGTATCAGTATTGTTGATGCCGTAACCTCATTGGGTGGTGTTGAATTGCTGGTGGATGAGTGGGGCATTGATGCCATTTATTCTGGCAGCCAAAAGTGTCTCTCCTGTGTCCCCGGTTTATCGCCTGTGTCATTTTCACCTAAAGCGGTTGCCAAGCTTAAAGCCCGTACTACCCAAGTACAAAGTTGGTTTTTAGATCAAACCTTAGTCATGGGTTATTGGGGCAATAGTGCTGGTGCTAAACGCAGTTATCATCACACTGCGCCAGTGAATGCCTTATATGCTCTGCATGAATCTTTACGTTTACTTGCCAATGAAGGGCTCGAAAATGCCTGGGCAAGACACCGAAAAATGCACTTGTTACTACGTGATGGGCTAACAACATTAGGCTTTAAATTTGTGGTTGAAGAGTCGTCGCGTTTACCGCAACTCAATACAGTATACATTCCAGACGGTGTCGATGACGCTGCAGTGCGTAAGCATTTATTGGAAGAATATAATTTAGAAATTGGTGCTGGGCTAGGTGCTTTAGCAGGTAAAGCATGGCGTATCGGCCTGATGGGCTTCAGTGCTCGTCGTGAAAATGTCGCCCTTTGCTTACACGCATTAGAAGAGTCGTTAACATAAACATTGATTGTTGAATCATCATAAAAATGACGCTTTAGAGCGTCATTTTTTATGATTTTTCAGAGATTATTTAGTCGCTAATCAGCTAACTTTTTCTCTAATTCATTGACTTGTACTTGTAATGCTTCCAGCTTTTCACGGGTTTTCAGTAACACATGTTGCTGCACTTCAAACTCTTCACGCGATACCACATCCAGCTTCATCAGTTGGTTTTGTAATAGCTGCTTGCTGCGCTCTTCAAATTCCCCTGCAAACTGCTTAACACCGCTAGGTAAGTTGTCGCTAAGTTGTTTAGCGAGCTCTTCAATTTTCTTTGGATTAATCATTATGATCCCCTACTGATATATTGAGTTAATTGTAACCGAGGTGAGCGCTTTTCCAAACCTTAACTGTGATTTTTCGTTAACCGTCACCAGTTGATTCTGCTATGATCCGCCTTCGTTTAACGTTAAGTAAGGTGTAATAATTAATGAAACTCAATCCAGGGCAAAATGAAGCCGTACATTATGTGTCGGGTCCATGCTTAGTGCTTGCTGGCGCGGGGAGTGGTAAAACACGAGTTATCATTAATAAAATTGCTTACTTAGTTGAAAAGTGTGGCTACAAAGCCCGCAATATTGCCGCCGTAACCTTTACTAATAAAGCCGCGCGTGAAATGAAAGAGCGTGTGGCTCAGTCTATGGGCCGCAAAGAAGCCCGTGGATTATGGATATCTACCTTCCACACCTTAGGACTCGAAATCATTAAGCGTGAGCATAAAGTGCTTGGGCTTAAGGCGGGTTTCTCTTTGTTTGATGATCAAGACACCTTCGCGCTATTAAAAGAGCTGACTGAAGATGAGTTCGATGACGATAAAGATTTAATCAAGTCCTTGGCATCAGCCATATCGAACTGGAAAGGGGGATTAGTGATCCCTCAGCAGGCAATCAGTATGGCAAAAGATGAGCAAAGCCAATTATTTGCTACCTTGTATCAACGATATGCTCAGCATATGAAGTCCTATAATGCGCTCGATTTTGATGATCTTATCTTAATTCCAACCTTATTGTTGCGGATGAATGAAGAGGTGCGCACCCGCTGGCAAACCAAAATTCAATACTTGCTGGTGGATGAGTATCAAGATACTAATACTAGCCAATACGAATTAGTGAAACTGTTGGTGGGTCAGCGTTCACGTTTTACCGTAGTAGGTGATGACGATCAGTCTATTTATTCTTGGCGTGGCGCCAAACCGCAAAATCTGGTGTTGCTAGGAACTGATTTTCCTAAGCTTAAATTAATTAAGCTAGAGCAAAACTATCGATCAAGCCAACGAATTCTCCGTGCTGCCAATATTTTGATTGCTAACAACCCTCACGTTTACGATAAGGCGTTATTTAGTGAGTTAGCTTATGGTGAGCCACTAAGAGTATTAATAGCCGCTAACGAAGAGCAGGAAGCTGAGCGAGTGGTGGCAGAGATCATTCGGCATAAGTTTGTTGGGCGGACTAAATTTGGTGATTACGCCATTTTATACCGAGGTAATCATCAATCTCGTTTACTCGAAAGATCGCTCATGACCAACCGCATTCCTTATAAGCTCAGTGGTGGTACTTCCTTTTTCTCCCGAGCAGAAATTAAAGACATCATGGGGTATTTACGTTTAGTGGTGAATCCTGACGATGATAATGCTTTTTTGCGGGTGGTTAACTTGCCTAAACGTGGTATCGGCCCTGCATCGCTGGAACGTTTGGGTAATTTTGCTAATCAAAAGCATATTTCGCTATTTGAAGCGATTTTTGATGTTGAATTGAATCATCACCTTGCACCCGCGGCGGTCAACTCGCTGTATCAATTCGGCAAATTTATTGTTGATACTGGTGAGCTAGCAACTCGTGGAGAGCCGGTTGAAGCGATTAAACAGCTGATCCGCAAAATTAATTACGAAGATTATCTGTACGAAACCAGTACCAGCGCTAAAGCGGCCGAAATGAGGATGAAAAATATTTCGGAATTATATCGTTGGGTTACCGAAATGCTCGAAGGTGATGAGTTAGATGAACCGATGACGCTACCGGAAGTGGTTACTCGATTAACCCTGCGCGACATGATGGAACGTAATAGCGAGGATGAAGGTGGCGATCAAGTACAGTTAATGACTTTACATGCTTCTAAAGGACTGGAATATCCTTTTGTATTTATGGTGGGGGTTGAAGAGAGAATTTTACCGCACCAGTCGAGTATTGACGAAGACAATGTCGATGAAGAACGGCGTCTGGCTTATGTGGGGATAACGCGAGCGCAGCGTGAATTATGGTTTGTGATATGTCGCGAGCGCCGCCAATTTGGTGAGACGATGCGCTGTGAACCCAGTCGCTTTTTACTTGAGTTACCACAAGATGACTTAATCTGGGAAAACCGTAAGCCAGTTCAAACTGAAGAGCAGCGTGTGGAAACCAGTAAAAGCCATATTGCCAACATACGCGATATGTTTAAAAAGTAGTGCTAATTAGGTTGGCCTATTGATTAGGCACAAGACTTATGGGGCTTTTTTTTTTCGTTAAATAATTTGCTGATTGCTCGCCCTTGACCACGCATATAACCAAGTTCTAAAAACTGTCTTACTTGTTGTTGCGTGTCAATGGTAGTGGCGTACATGTCGAAATTAAGTGTTTGCGCCGTCAATTGGTAAGCTTTGACTAATTGTAACTGTTTATCATTGAGTAAGTGCTTACTGATGTCTTCATCTAACTTTAATGCTTTAATCGGTAAGAAGCTTAAGCAACTGAGCGAGCTGTAACCTGTACCATAGCCATCGATACCGATTTGCACATCCAGTTGCGAGATAAGCTCGAAGCCATTGATATGATTTTCGGTGTCTTGCATTAAGGCTTGTTCGTTAAAAAATAATATCAGTTTAAGTAAATCGATATTACTGCCTTTGATGGTATTTTTGAGATTGCGTAACACAAACTTATTTTTAATATGTTGACTGCTAATCGATAAGTGCAGATCAATATTGGTACCATATCGTTGCTTAATTGATTGGAAATGTTCATTTAAGTGGGCAAACATATAAGCATCTAAATTCAGTGTTAGCTGATATTGTGCCGCCAAGCGTTTCATTTTTGAGTGATCAATAATGCCTTGTTTTAGATGATGCCATTCAACTTGTGGTTCAATAGCAATAATCTCACCAGTGTTAAAGTCGACCACTTCAATATAATGTATCTTAAATCCCTGTTGCTCGAGCGCCTGCTTAAATTCAATTTCTAAGTCATGTTGTAATTTAGATTTCGCGCTCAGCTTGTTATCAAAAATGACGAAACACCCTTTACCATTTGCTTTAGCTTGATACATTGCGGCGTCAGCATCTCGCAGAAGAGATTCACTGGTCACTAGCTTATTACGTCCGCTAAAAGCCACCCCTATACTCGCACCAGAGATGAATTCTTGTTTGGCTAACTGATATGGCATAGATAATGTTTGTAAAATACGCTCACAGACTTCGACGGCATCTTCTGTGGCATTAATTGAGTCCAGTAATATAACAAATTCATCACCGCCCATGCGAGCCAGAGTATCGTTGTCGCGAATACATGATTTTATGCGTTGTGACGTTTCAATTAAAAAACGATCGCCTTCTAGATGACCAAAAGAGTCATTGATCACCTTGAAACGGTCAAGATCGATAAATAATAATGCAAATTGATCTAGCCCATGACGACGTAAGTGCTTTAATGCTTGTGATAAACGTTCCATCAAATAGCTACGGTTAGGTAACCCTGTCAGGCCATCATGTTGAGCATCATATAATAATTGATCCTCCATTTTCCGGCGTTGATTAATCTCTTTTTGGAGATTGTTGTTGAGTTCTGCAAGCGCCATGGTCCGTTGAACAACTTTATCTTCTAATAGCTCGTGGCTATTCTTCAGTGACTCAGCGGCGAGTTTACGTTCAATCGCATTAGCCATGTGCTGCGACACAAAGGTCAGCAGTTCAAGATCTTTTAATTGATAAATATGGGCGTCATCTAGGCTATAAATGGTTAATGCCCCAGCTACTTCACCATTAATGATTAACGGAATACCTATCCATTGATGCATTCTATCGGTTTTGTTTAATTCTGGTGATTTAGCGTAAATTTCACCTAGACTAACCATGGTCGAGATATCTTTAGCTGAAAATAATCGCGGTAATTTATGTTGGAGAATATATTCGGTTAATCCATCCTGCATTGGGCGAGAGGCAGGATATTCAGCCGTCATTTGCGACACATAAAACGGAAACGACAGCATATTATTTTTGTCAATTAACGAAATAAAACAGTTATTGGCAGGAATGAGCTGGCTGATAATAGCGTGGAGCCGTAAGTAAAAATCTTGCTGAAGCACGTTGGATGCAGATAAATCGGCAATTTCAAACAGTGTTTTTTGCAATTTCTCCGCTTTAACTCGCTCAGTGACTTCTTGTTTAACCTTCTCATACGCTTGGCTGAGCTCTTTAGTGCGCTCCACAATGGCTTGCTCAAGTTGTTGATGATGCTCAAGCCGTTCCATTACTCCTGAAATATGATGGCAAATAAAGCCCATTAACTCTAATTCTAACTCACCGTAAGTATTGGCTTCGTTGTAGCTTTGCACCACAAGTACACCACTGACGACGTCTTTAGTTTTAATCGGTACGCCAAGCCATTGATGACTTGGCGAGCCAAGGCTTTTAATATCGCCACTGGCAATCAATTCATTAAACTTATTATCGTCGCATAACAAAGGCTCACCATTGCGAAGCACATACCCAGTTAGACCACTATTGAGTAATGCCGATATTTCTTGGTCTGGGTAAAGCTCTGTTGGATGAGAATCTTGTTGGTCAGCAAAAAAAGGTAAACTTGTTAGCCCTGTTTTAGCATCTTGAGATGCAATAAAAAAGTTTTCTGCAGGGATAAGCTGTTGTAGATGTAAATGAACTCGTTGATAAAAGTCATCAAGTGAAGTGACCTGGGTCGCAATATTGGAAATACCGAGTAAGGCGTTTTGAATAATCTCAGAACGTTTATATTTTTTAGCCAAACGCTTTAAACGAGCGACCCGTTTTTGGAGATGCTCGATCCTAGGAAAGGTTTCAGAGTGGCTAATGATTGTATCCATACCCTTGTTTATCGTTATCCTATTAATTCTGTAAACAAATATTGTTGAACAATCATTATAATTACCATAAATATAAATGTGATCCAAGCGAAATAAATGTAAACACAAGGTTAATAATTGTCGTAAGTGATAAAAAACAGGTTAATTGTTGCCTTAAACGCGTAAAAGTTAGTCAGTCAGTCAAAAGAAAGTAAATCAAGGCTAGACGTGAAGCTGTTTTATCCCTATTATATGCCTCGCTAACCAAGGCGAGCGCCCATAGCTCAGCTGGATAGAGCGTACCCCTCCGGAGGGTAAGGCCGAAGGTTCGAATCCTTCTGGGCGCACCATTCGGCAAGTACAGTTTCTGTCGTATTGGTTAGTAGAATTGAAAGTCAGTGGTGATTGTAGCTCAGTTGGTAGAGTCCCGGATTGTGATTCCGGTTGTCGTGGGTTCGAGCCCCATCAGTCACCCCATTCAATTTGTTGTTTTATATTTATTTCGGTGATTAGCGCAGCCCGGTAGCGCATCTCGTTTGGGACGAGAGGGTCAGAGGTTCGAATCCTCTATCACCGACCATATTTAAGTGAACAGGTTAACTTGATTAATTGGTTTGCTGCACAGTTTAAAGTAAATTTCGGTGATTAGCGCAGCCCGGTAGCGCATCTCGTTTGGGACGAGAGGGTCAGAGGTTCGAATCCTCTATCACCGACCAATTTAAAAAAAGCCACTCTTATGAGTGGCTTTTTGTTTTTCTAGAATCGATTAATGATTCCAATGGTATATTGTTACTTCAGCAACCATCATAAACCCTCAATCTAATTGATTGTATGGGCATTAATATCGGTGTGCTGTTCTCTTATTACCTATCTCTATTGAGCCCCTTAGACTGCGTTATAGGCCGTATTAGCGCCTAATGATATATTGCCCCCAAGCAATAACTTTCTAGCAGTGGTTCAAGAGATCAACCTAAATGTGTTGTGGCCACTCCATTAGAAGTGAACTCTGGGCAAGACGTTAAAATATAATTTTAAAGATCATAAGCTTAGATGTTAACCACTATCAATTAGTGAGCTAATCGCCGAGATATAAAAAAACCACTCAAAAGAGTGGTTAGTTTTCAGTGAGCAATTCATTGATATAATTTATAGATCTATATTGACTGGTGGTGCAATAAAGCCTTGATAGGCATCCACTCTGAGATCTGTAAACCTTGTTAATTGTTCAGCTTCCTGGATCCCTGTGACAATAACTTGAATATCTAATCCCTTAGCAACATTGACTAACGCACGGCATAATTCGCTGTTATGTTGATTATCTTCAATGTAAGCCAGTGATTGGTCAAGTTTGACATAGTTAGGACGTAAGCTTTGTAAGTAGGCCATAGAGCCAAATTGACGACCAAAATGGTCAATACCAAAATGGGCGCCAGAATCTCTAATGACTTTACACAGATTTTCACAAGATTCTAAGTCGCTATAAACACTCGCTTCTGGAATTTCGAAACAAATACGATCGGCGTATTTACTGGCTCGTAGGAACTGTTTTAACCATACATGGAAATCAGTATCACTTATACTTTGATAGGTGAGGTTAATGGCAACACGTTCATAGTTACGTTCAAATAAACGATTTTCATTGATGGTTTCAATTAAGCAACGATCAAGCATAGTCCCTAATGAGAGCAATTCTACATAAGGCATAAATTGACCTGCGTGCAGGGTTGTTTCGCCTATTTTCAGCTGACAATATAGCTCGCGTTGACAAATTTCATCTCTGGCACATAACTGAATTGGCTGCCAACGGAATTGGAAGTTTCTGGTCTTGATAGCATTGTTTAAATTACTGCGCCATTCTTCTCGGGTAAAAAGCTGCTTTTGAGTGTTTTCAAACCAATGGAACACCTTTTCGTCTTTAATGGCTTGTTGCAATGCGTTATCTGCTTGGGCCAGCATATCAGATACCGTCATTTGCCCTAAACGCTCTGCTACACCAATATAAAACTGTTCGTTGGGTTTGCAGCCAGATTTAGATATTTCTTTATTCACCGTGCGTATGAGGCTCTGCAAATATTTAGTTAGTTGGTCGTGTTCACAGTCTTCAACAAGAAAGGCAAATTCGTACGCAGCAATCCGCGCAATAACAGAAGAGGATATTTCATCTTGGTGATGCTGTAGTTTCTCCGCCAGAATACGAATTGTCTCATCACGAACTTGGAAACCATATTTACTGTGAACTTCTTCTAACCAATCCATTTTGACTAAGTAAAGCGCCCCAGTGCTGGGCTCGCTTAACCAGCCATTCACTCGACTTACCATGTATTGTCTATTTGGCAGTCCAGATACCTGATCGACGAGATTTTTCTTTCTTAATGCAGAGACTTCTTCGTCGAGGGAGTTAAATACTTGTTTTAACTGAGCAGACATGCTGTTAAATGCATTGACTAGTTCTTTGAGTTCTTTGGTTTTTGGTGCTGGCATATCAGGGCCAAATTGGCGCTCAGCAATTTTTTTTGCGTGTACAGAAAGGGTATTTAATGGTTTTAATATCCAGCTTAATCCTACTCTTGCACAGATAATGGCAATGAGGAATAAGATCGAAAACAAAATAATAATGTCGGAAATAATCCGCCATAATTCTTGATAGCCAAAACCTGGATTTGCGGTAATTTCTAGCGTGGCAAGTTGTAACCAACCTGAAGTAATCGTAGTTTGTTTTTTTATTGTTTTAAACAAATTAAGATCAATAAACCATTGAGGAACATTGTCGACTTGTACCGCGTTATTCCACACCTGTTGCTTGCCACCCACTAACCAAGTTAACTTAATTTGTTGGTAGTAGCCGCCCTCAAAAATAACATTGACTAATGTTTCGGCTCCGGCATCATCACCCGCTTCTAAAACAGGCGTTAGCATCAGTCCTAATGAGTTGCTGGCATTATTAAGATCAGATTCCATCTGTTTAGATAAGAAACCTTGGGTCTCTGAAAATTGTACATAGGCTACACTTGCAATTGTTAGCAAGAAAAGCCCAAAAAGTAACGCATAGATCTGCCTGAACAGGGTCATGTTGTTACTACTCCATGTTGAGTTTTGGTTGGCGTAGGCGATCTACACCTAATCTAAGTTTAAGGTCAGTCCATTTTTCAAGGCGTGATGATGAGCCAGCTAACACACCTCTACCTTTTTCTTTGTTTAACCATAATTGTTTACCGTTAAAACTGTAAACAGGCAGAAGATCTGTTCTTTTTGTTGCCAGCTTTATGGTTTTATCTAAATTATCAAGCACTAGCGGGATTGAATTTGGTTTTTCATAATACGCTAAAACCATATGATACTGATTTAAAGATGTTGCTTTTACCATGGTTATTCTGAGTTTATCTTCAGGAATACCAAGCTGGAGTAGCGTAAAGTATTTTGCTATTGAAAAGTCTTCACAATCCCCGCCATTGGCACCAATAAACTCCATTGGCGATGCCCAATAATTGGAGTCGCCCCACAATGTTTGATCATCAATAAATCTAAATAAATTAAAAAATTGATTAACTTTTTCTAATTTGTCTATATCAGCAAGTTGTTGCGAATCTCTGACGATATTAAACCAAGCATTGGCCCGTAATCCGGCGCGATCGCCATAGCGTTGCGATAATGCAGCGACGGTTTTGTCTTGGTTTAACTCTTGTGTCGGAGCGGCAAATAAACATGAAACTAAAAGGGCCGATGCCATAATAAAAACATGGCAGACCCTTTTATATAGCGATATGGTTACTTTGCTGCTTTCGCGACTCAAAGAATCAATGCCTTGTATGTCCGTTAGTCAATTTCTTCATCTACAGTGTAGATATTCCATCGCATTGCTGGAATAGTATCATCAGCTGTCACTTCAGCGATTACACGTCGATTACGTTCCTCTGCTGCTGGTGTGCCACTGTTATCGATAGGACGATCAAAACTATAACCAATTGCCGTTAAGCGGCTTGGATTGATACCATAGGTGGTTTTTAACACATCAGTGACAGCTTTAGCACGATGTTGAGATAACGCTAAATTTAGCTCATAACTGCCAACTTTGCTTGTATGACCTTCAATTGTCACCCTTGTGGTCGGATATGTTTCCATCAATTTAGCTACTTTTTCAATTTGGTTATAATATTGAGGTTCGATAACCGTAGAATTATTACTAAATAGAATTTTTAAGTCTTGGCGTTCATTGATATTTGTTATTCTGCCACAACCATAGTTGTCAACCGCAGCACCCACAACAGTACCAGCGCAACGTTCACGGGCCATGATCACGCCATCACGGTCACTATCATTAAGATCAAATTGTTGAGTTGTAGATGGATTCGACTCAACAATATCGGTTACCGAACAGCCTGCAGTCGTTATCAATGCGAATAAAACTAGTAAGTATTTCATTATTTTACTCCTCCTTCATAATCCTGCTCTCCACGCCATTCTCCTGGACGTGTTACTCGAAGTGAGTCAAGTAGATCGCCAGTTGCATTTAGTACTCGATAGCGAGCGGCAATTTCATCGTACTCAGTTTGTAAGTAATCCTTACGAGCTTCAAATAGTTCATTTTCGGTATCGAGTAAGTCAAGAAGGGTACGTTGACCCAAATTAAACTGTTGTTCATAAGCGACTTGAGTCTGTTTTGCTGCAACAACATGTTCACGAATAAACTGTTTTTGCGGTGCTAACATTTCATAGGCATTCCAAGCTAAAGAAATACCTTCAACAACTTCACGATAAGCGCGTTGTTGGACCTCTTTTGCCTCATTGATTTTATAGGCGCTCTCTCTGTCTTTAGAGGTGTCTTTACCACCAGAGAACAGGTTGTATTTCATCCTAACCATGGCGACTAAGTCATTATTATAGCCATTGACGTTCTGGCTATTAATCGCGCTATAGCCGTCTTCACCAGAGGTATCATTATTCCAGTTACCGTTAAGCTCTAAACTTAATTTTGGATAATAGTTAGCTTGGGCTGAACTACGCTCTTTTTTAGCAGCATTAATGTCATTTTCTGCTGATTTTAATATTGGGTGTTTTGCTTTAGCTAACATGATCCCTTTATCTAAACTTTCAGGCAGCAAATCGGCATCAGGCACAGGTAGAATTAAGTCAACAGGCTGTGCTTCAACCACTCTAACAAAGGCTGCGCGGGCATCTTGTAGATTGTTTTTAGCTGAAATAACATTGGCATTTGCACGGGCGAGACGGCCTGCAATTTGCGATAAATCTGCTGTTGATCCCAATCCAGAATCAGTACGCTGTTTTATTTGGTCATATATCTCTTTATGACTCGCGAGATTTTTTTCAGACAGCAGTAATACTTGCTCACTACGGATGTAGTTTAAGTAGACTTTTGTCACATCCAATGCGGTATCTTCAGCAGCAGAAAATAATGCCCACTGATCTGCACTCGCTTCAAATGAATAGCGATCGACTTCGCTACTGGTATAAAAACCATCAAAAAGCATTTGTTTGATGCTAACACCGGCTTCGCCACGTTCTAAATCAATCATACCGTCACTATCAACATCACCTTGACCCGCTCGGCGACGTGTTGAAGGACTATCTGTTTGTTCCCAGCCATAACCCGCTGTGATATCAAGTGTCGGCATGTATCCTGATTGAGCTTGATTAACTTGCTCTTCACGTGCTTTAAAGCGATTAAAAGCTATACGTAGATCTGGGTTTGTATCTAGTGTATATGCAACAGCTTGCTCAAGTGTTTGACTTGAAGCTGTCGGGGCTATCAGCATTGACAAAGTTAGTGCTATAACAGTTAACTTGTTTTGCTGTTTTGTTGTAGTAATAGTCATTAAAAAACCCTCCTGGTTCTTCTTAGCGCTCTCTAAGAGCTGTATCTTTGGCTCTTAAAATTGGATTTAAAATATACTCAAGTATGGATCTTTTTCCTGTAATGACATCAACCGAAGTGAGCATTCCAGGAATAATTGGCATCTCTGTACCATCGTCTTTCATTAAACTGGATTCTTGTGTTCTTACTTTTACAATATAGAAACTGTTACCTTCATCGTCCTGTGACGTATCGGCACTAATATGCTCAACCGTTCCTTTGAGCCCACCATACCGAGTAAAGTCATAGGCAGTCACTTTGACTATTGCAGGTAATCCTGGATGTAAAAAAGCAATATCTTTTGGTATTATTTTGGTTTCTATCAGTAATTTATCTTCTGAAGGAACAATTTCCATAATATCTTCGCCTGGCTGAACAACTCCACCCAAAGTATTAAAGTTAATCTTTTTAATGGTGCCAATAACAGGAGAGGTAATGACAGCTTTGCTGACTTTATCAAATGCTCCTTTTTGCGCTTGGTTCATGCGCGATAATTTCGTTTGCATTTCATTAAGCTGTGCCCGTAGATCGGTAGCATAAACAAACACTGCGTCGCGACGTTTTAAAATGGCCTCATCCATAGCGGCTTTCACTTTTGGGCGCAAGAGTCTAACAGATTGTAATTCGCCCTGAATATCGTTTACGGTGCGCTCAAGTTTGAGGAGTTCTACTTCAGGCACAATGCCTTTACGAGCAAGCGGTCGAGTCAATTCGAGTTCGCGAGATACTAATTGATAACTTGTCGTAAGTGTACTGATTTTAGAAGCTAATTCTTCAATTTCTTGTTGTCGTTGTTGAATTTGACGCGCTAAAATTTCTAATTGGTTACTTAAATTATCAAGTCGAATGGAATACTCTTCTTGTTGGCGTTTAACCAGTTCTGGTTCTTCATCAATAATTGTTTGTGGAAAAACTAAATTTTGCTTAGTAATTTTCACTTGTTGGCGCCAGTCTGAGGACATGTCAGAGATAATGATGCTGTCCAACTCAGTGCGCATGCGAATAATATTTGTCTGTAACCCAAAGACCTCTTGCTCTTGTTGGTCAAAGTCTGAGCGAAATCGTGTGTCATCAATACGAGCTAAAGGTTGATCTTTAGTCACTAATCCACCTTCTTGAACATAGATCTCTTGTAAAATACCACCATCTAAACTTTGAATAACTTGCAGTTGTGAAGAGGGAATGACTTTACCGGTTCCTGTCGTCACCTGATCTAATTCTGAGAAATATGCCCAAATAAAAAAACACATCATCATTGCAGCGAGCGACCAAATAATAAGACGATGCCCTGACGGGGCATCGGTCATCATGGCGCCATAAACATCATCGACCATTTCTAAATCTTTCGTTGTCAGATATTTACTCATGAAGATTGGCCTCCAGACAGGGTCCCTGAATTGAGTTTTGCTAGGACCTCATCTTTAGGGCCATCAGCCACAACATGACCACGTTCGAGTACAATGATACGATCGACAAGATTTAATAAATGCATTTTATGAGTAATAAGTAGTAAGGTTCTTTCACGACTGACTAACTGCATTGAGCGAATAAACTGCTTTTCAGCTCTAGCATCCAGGCTTGCCGTTGGCTCATCCATTAATAATATTGACGGATCATTTAATGTTGCTCTTGCTAAAGCAACGGTTTGCCTTTGACCACGACTAAGTGCGAGGCCACCTTCACCTACTTGTTGGTCTAAGCCTTCTGACTCCAGGTTAGTAAACATATTCACGCCAGACAGCTGGATCGCTCTTATTAATTGATGCTCTGTCACTTGACGAGAACCAAATAAAATATTGTCGCGAATGGTACCGTGAAATAAGGTGACGTCTTGGGGTAAGTAGCCAAAGTTACGTCTAAGATCGCTAGGGTGAATTTGTCCTGCATCAAGGCCATCATAGCGAAGACTACCTTGAGTTGGTTTGTACAATCCGAGCAGTAATTTGGCTAAGGTACTTTTACCTGAGCCATTTCGACCAATAATAGCAATACGCTCACCTGGATTAATACTGATCGAGAAAGGGTGTAAGCTTGGTTTTTCCGAGCCTGGAAAGCTGAAACTAATATTATCAGCTTCAATTTTGCCCATAAACCGTTCTTTACTGGCTAGATTTCCTTTGTCTTCAAACTCATCTTCTTGTTCCATGATAGCGTCTAGTTGGCGCAGTGAACTTATTGTATGATTACCACGAGTAATTAAGCCTGCTAATTGCGCCATCGGTGATATGGCTCTGCTAGATAGCATGACCGCAGCAATAATCCCACCCATAGATATTTCGTTATCAGCTAATCTATACACACCCAGTATCACGACCATGACAACAGTTAATTGCACCATGAAGTTAGCAATATTAGTCACATAATTGGATAACTTTTTAGTTTTAAGTTGCCAGTTAGCAGTATGACCGATCATTTGTTGCCAGCTTTTCTGTACTAAGCCTTCGGCGCCATTAGCTTTAATGGATTCTAATGCGGTTAAACTTTCTATTAAATGTCCATGCTTTAAGCTAGCAAAACGATTACTTTCTTCAATGGCTTGTTTTAGTTTAGGTTGAAGATAAAAGGTCACCGCAATAATAACTAAGCTGCAAATTACTGGGATGATGGCTAAATCACCCGCGACAATATAGATGATGACCACAAATAGCAGTGCAAACGGTAAATCAACTAATGTGGTTATGGTTGCAGAAGTTAAAAACTCCCGAATACTGTCAAACTCACCTAGTTGTCTTGCCATGCCGCCAACACTTGGCGAGCGTTTTGAAAGTGGAATACCAATGGCTTTTGCAAATAGTTTTGATGAAACAATAATGTCGACTTTTTTACCTGCAATATCGATTAAATAACTTCGTAACTGCCGCATAATAAAGTCAAATATATAAGCAATGCTGGCACCTATGGCTAAAACCCAAAGTGATTCAAATGCAAGATTGGGCACCACTTTGTCATAAACATTCATAATAAAGAGTGGTGAAACTAGTGCAAAAAGGTTAACTAATACTGAGGCTATAAGCGCATCTCGGTAAATAGGAGCAGAGTCTTTGATGCTTTGCATTAACCAATGTGTTTTGCTGTCATGCAGGTGAACATCAAAACTTTTATCACCACGATAATCTTGTTTAACTAAGAATAAATAGCCGACGTATAGGGTTTCTAAACCTTCGATTGTTAGAGTATCTTCGCCACCCGTTTCGGGTAATTGAATTATGGCCTTGTCTTGTTCTAGATCTATTTCTCTTAAAATACATGCCTTTTTATCTTTTAATAATAAGATACAAGGCAATAAAATTTTGGAAATTTGATTTAAATCTTTTCGTGATAACTTCGCTGATAATCCAGCTCTACCAGCCGCTTGAGGGATTAAATCAGGTGTGATGACTGCACCAGACAGCGGGAGTCCTGCCGCAAGAGAATCTATTGAGCAAGGGTTGCCAAAATGTTCAGTTAATAACACTAGACAGTCGAGTAAAGGATCAACCGTTACCCGTTGGGCAGCCGAAATAGTCCATTGCTCACTTGTGTTAGACGCAGTTTTAGGCACCTAATCTTTATCCTTAATATTATTGTTAGAATTATCAAATATGCGCCACATAATACTATGTGGCGCAGTCAATGTGTTGTTATTAAGGAATAATATTTCCATTATGTTGATCAAATAGATCAGCATGAGTGGTTCCTGGTGACGGAGCTGGGTTGGCTGTTGCAGTATCAACAATAAGTGCACCATCATTAAGCAAACCGTTAATAATCACGCCCTCATCATTGCTACCGTATTCATGCGACAGGTCTACACCATCGAGTACAATCAATTGGTCAACAGTGCCATTAAGGTCGGCATCGATAGAAATTGTCGTACTGCCATTACTGAACGAGAATTCAAGATAGGATTCTAAGTTACCGTTCTGTTCATTTTGTAATAAATCACTGATATGAAGAGAGTCATTGTTAACTTCGAAGTCTTTAATCGTATCGGTACCAGTATCGCCCTTAGACCATACAAAAGTGTCATTACCCAGACCACCAATGAGTGTGTCATCGCCTAAACCACCGATAAGCACGTCATTACCTTCGCCGCCATGGATAAGGTCATTGCCACCTTGGCCAAAAATGATGTCGTTACCCGCTGCACCATTTAAAATATCGTTACCGTCATATTGATTGTTGATATTAAATTCATTTACATGTTCACGAATGTAATCATGTACTTCACTTACATCAATATCGGCAATGTTTTGGCCTGTTTTATCTGCAACATAGCTTTGTAAAGCGAGATAGCCTTGTTCCGTTATACCAGCAAACTGGGCCAAGTCACCAAAGATAATGTCATTACCAGCAGCACCATCAACATTATCATCACCTTGAAGTAACTGTGTTTCAGTACCCAAAATAACAGAGGCAAGGTTGTTGGCATTAACACCAGTTACTGGAGTGCCGTCAGAATCATAATTTTGTAGAGTAGTATAATTAATACCGTTGCCGATCCCGATAGCCTCGATATCTGAAATGGCATTCAAATTAGCAAAAGCTGCAGGAGCGCTACTTGAATTAGTATTAGGATAACCATCGGTAATAAAGTAGGTTAAGTTTTCACCACCACTTAAACTGTTGAACCAGCTTGTAGCAGCATTAAAGCCTGCCGCATAATTTGTATTACCACCAGAAGCCATAGCATTGAGTGCTGCGGCTAATAACGTAAGAGCATTGGTGTCAGCTAAGTTGACTGGAACTGAAGCTTGAAGACCAGTATCAAAATCCACTAACAAAATATTCACTATGCCCGAATGTGTACCACCTATGCTTGCCTTTAGCGTATCAAATACTGAGGTTAACTGAGCTTTCATGATATCGAGCTGAGTACGACCTACACTTCCAGAAGTATCGACAATGAAGGCAATATTGTAAGATTCACCATCAACTATTTTTATCGACTGCTGATCACTAACGATAACATCGTTATTGTTTGTTCCTTGAATCGTGTCATCGTTAGGATTTCCGGTATAGCTCACATAAGTTGAGCTAGGATCAGATTCTCCCACAATATTTATGGTCACAGTTGCTGTATCTGTAGCACCATATTGATCTGTTACTGTGTAGGTAAAGGTATCAGTTGACAGCTCGCCAGCCGTTAGTGATTCAAATGCATTATTGGTGTCGTAAGAATAGGTACCATCGCTGTGTATGGTTAATAGTGCACCACTATCTAGCAAAATCATCTGACCATCTGTAACTGTTGCACCATTCACCCCAGTTAGCGTAAATGTATGACCTTGCGCATCTGAGTCATTATTCAATAGGCCTAGGCTAGTATCTGTAATAGATAGCACGCCATCTTCAGAGACCATATAAGTGCCCATAATAGCTGGACCAGACGCGGTAATGCCGGTTAAGAAGTAATCAGATGAGTCACTTAAGACACTACCATTCGTTGCTTCATTAATTGTCTGTGTTGCTTCAAACACTAATTGGTCAAAGACAATATTACCAGTGTCAATATTGAAAGTCCCCACATTGCCAGCGTCCGTCTTGAATGTGTCGCTTGCGACTAGTTGGCCATTATAATAAGCCTTCCAAATTCCTTGTTCGCCATTATTTTCATCTGAAAACAGGTTAGAAACACTGAATTCAGCTTTATTTACTAGGCCATTAAAATCAATGACAACCGACTCTGAGGTGCCTGTCGCTGAGTTATATTCAATTTGTCCAGTAATTTGGTCTGAGCTGCGTGGAGATCCTGCTACTCCGAGCAAATTATTACCAGGTTCATAGTTTAATACACCCATAGAACCATCAGCATTACGAGCGGATATCGTCATTAGATTCTCGCCATTAGACTGTGGAATAGTCCAAGCGGTATTAGAACCTGTGGTCACTGAATATGATGATCCAGGAAGGTCATCGTTAGCATCAACGTTATTAAGATCAAAGGTCACAATTGCAGTATCACTTAAGCTGCCATCACTTGTCTTAACGGTTAGGCTAATTTGGCTACCATTGTCATAGTTAATTTGTGTCGTGTCATTAACAGAAATGACACCAGTCTGAGCATCAATAATAAATGCACCATTTTCGCTAATTAAGCTGCTCGATCCATTAGCTAGAATGAAAGAGTAAGTTAAGTTATCACTATCAATATCGGTATCGTTACCTGTGTTGGCATCATTCACATCATATACGCTAGTGCCATTGGCAATCGAATCGTTAATAGTGCTGCTGTAATCATCAATAACAGGCGCTTCATTGACATCAAGCTCAGTGAGGGTGACGTTAATGTTGGTGGTGTTGACGCCATCTGAGGCGCCGACGACTAAATTGTGCACGTTCGCCAGGGCTTCAAAGTCATTGGCGACGGCG